>CAYLNI010000121.1:2493-3939 GCA_964384705.1 uncultured Fusibacter sp. | reverse complement strand
ATGTCGTCAACATCATTGCAGATGATGAAACCTTGAAGCTTACTGAGAGCACCCAGACGAAAGCGGAAGCCTCAGAGCTGTTATTAAAAGGCGACTATGATTACTACCTTTATTTTGAACCAGAGTTTGATCGTAAAATTGAAGCGTTTGAGCCAAATAGCATTCCAGTTATAGAGGGTTTGTATTCGCCAAAGAGCGATGTCTCCATCGAAGCGAACTATAAAATGGGCGGGCTACTCGAAGTCTATAAAAATAATGTTTTAGCAAAAAGACTAGGTGGCGAATCTTATTTGCAGGTGTATAATGTAAACATGGCTGAAATCGAAATACCAAAGGAAAGCAAAGGCATCGATCGCGGCATTGCCAATATGATTCCGATGCTCGTATCCATCTTCATCTTTGCCGGTGCGATGGGTATCGGTATGGACTCCATCGCAGGTGAAAAAGAGCGCGGCACGATAGCGACGATGCTCCTTACACCAGTGGACCGCGGCGTCATCATCGGTGGGAAGGTACTCAGTCTATCCGTCGTCGCATTGATCTCTATGGCATCCTCCTTTATTGGTGTGGTGATCTCCATTCCGTTTAGCGCGAGATTCCTGTCGACAAATGGATCTTTCGACATTTCAGAGCTTGCCCTTGGTGGACCAGAATTATTTATGTTCTTCCTTTGCATGATTGGTCTAGTGGGCATGTACGTGACGATCATATCCGTACTCTCTATGATTGCCAATTCGCTTAAAGAAGCGGGCGCATACATTACCCCTGCCTATATGGTCGTCATGATCACCGCTTTCATGAACATGTTCAGCAGCAGCGATGTATCGCAGATTTATTACTTTGTTCCGATTTATAATAACCTGGTCAATATGAAGCAAATTTTACTTGGTGATGGCAACTTTATGAACGTCTTGATCTCATTTGCGACGTCTCTCATCATTACCCTTGTATTGCTCGTATTTGCCCGTAATTTGATGCACAAAGAAAAGGTGGTATTCCCATCCAATTAACGATAGAACCCTAATAAAAGCACTGAGGAGGCGACAATGATCAATCTTTACGTAGTTAGGCACGGTCAAACAAAATGGAATGTGGAGAGGCGATTTCAGGGATGGCTTGATTCACCACTTACAGAAAACGGTGTGAAATGTGCCGCCGATCTACGTGATCAATTGTCGCATATCCAGTTCGATGCCTGTTATGCATCGACGAGTCCACGTGCCTAGAAGACACTCGAGCTCATCTTATCAAAGAATTCAAGTGATTATCGAACAGACGACCGATTGAAGGAAATTCGACTTGGCGCATGGCAAGGCATGACACATACGCAGATCGAAGACAAATACCCCGTGGAACTGGAGCTGTTCTATGACGATCCCGAAAGCTTCAACCTTGAAGAGGCTGAGACGTTTCCCGAAGTCTATAGCCGTGTCAAATCCTTCATCG
>CAYLNI010000121.1:0-2431 GCA_964384705.1 uncultured Fusibacter sp. | reverse complement strand
TGACAAAGAAGCGTCAAACGTCCTCATCGTCACACATGGCGTTACATTGAAACTTGCACAGCTGATTTTTGACAACGCCCCACTTGGCGAACTCGTCAATTACAACGTGGCACACAATGCACAGGTGCATCATTATCAGTACAAAAAAGGGACTTTTGACCGAATTAAATAATTTTGCACATTTTCCTTAATAAGATAAGTTAAAGCGTCAAAAATTTGAAATAATGCATATACAAAAGGATGTTTGTCTTGTTATACTTATGACGATGAACATTCTTTTTTATATTTTTGGAGGGACTGACATGAAACCATTATCGCGTAAAAATTTAGGCATAGAAGAATCCATGACACTTGCCATCACAGCAAAAGCGAAACAACTCAAAGACAGCGGTGTCAATATCGTGAGCTTCGGCGCTGGCGAACCCGACTTCAATACGCCTAAGTACATCAGAGACTGTGCGATTGCCAGAATCGAAAAAGGCGGCATCGGCTATACGGAAGCATCTGGACTACTTGATTTGAAAAAAGCGGTGTGTAGCAAACTCAAGACTGACAACGACTTAAGCTATGTGCCAAAACAAGTCGTGATATCTTCAGGAGCAAAGCACAGTCTTTTCAATGCGCTTCAAGCGATTTGCAACCCTGGTGATGAAGTGATCATCCCATCGCCTTATTGGGTAAGCTACTATGAACTCACAAAAATGGCCGATGCAGAGCCAGTGATCGTCCTTGCAGAGGCTTCAAATCTATTCAAAGTGACCATCGACCAACTAAAAAGTGCGTTGACAGACAAGACAAAAGCACTATTGATCAATAGCCCGAACAACCCAACAGGCGCTGTGTACACGCGTGAAGAGCTAAAAGCGATTGGCGATTTTGCCGTTGCGAACGACCTTTACATCATAGCGGATGAAATTTATGAAAAACTCGTCTATGGCGAAAAACATATCAGTATCGCAAGTTTATCCCAGGAAATCTATGACCGCACAATCACTGTCAATGGCCTAAGTAAAGCGTATGCCATGACGGGATGGCGCATCGGCTATACAGCAAGCTCAATAGAAATTGCTGACGTCATGAGCAACATTCAGTCACATGCGACTTCTAATCCAAACACGATTGCACAGTATGCTGGCATCGAAGCTTTAAACGGCGATCAAGCACCTATTGAAGAAATGCGCATCGCGTTCGAAGCGAGAAAAGATTATATGGTCAAAACGATTCAAGCGATTCCAAACATCTCATGTGTCGAGCCAAAGGGTGCATTCTACGTTATGGTGGACATCTCTTATTTCAAAGGCAAGACAATCGATGGCGTAAAAATTGAAGGCTCATTGGATCTTGCGGCAGTCCTGATCGACAAGGCGAACATCGCGGTCATTCCAGGTATTGCATTTGGCGTAGATGACTATGTGAGACTATCATATGCGACGAGCACGGAAAATATTGAAGAGGGCCTCAGAAGATTACACGATTTCTGCAGCACTTGGCAGTAATTAGCAGTACAATTAACAAAGCGATCAGTATCGCTAACAGTATAAACATATGATCAATCAAAAGGTGATTTTCCAACTGCGGAGAATCACCTTTTTTATGTCTAAACCCCCGATTTTGTGTTATATTAAGGCTATAATCATTCAAGGAGCTGTAAATGACCACAGAAAAGCAGAATTTGGAAAAAATATTGCTCGTTGCCATCTTTACGACCTTTATGGGGCAGATTTATATGCAGCCTTTTGGCTCGGGCTTTCGACTGACGTTTGCAGTCGTCGTACTCAACGTGCTCATGTTGACCTTTAAGGACATAAACGCCTTGATAACGATCAATTTAGTGGGCATCTTGATGTTCGTCGTGAGAAGCCTTTTATACGTCGTCAACAATAATGGTGGCTTGCTGATCGCCATGGATTTATATTACCCGATTTTGTTCTTCTATTTTTTCTATAGCTTTTTCTTTCATGTTCTAGATGTGCGCAGTCTTGTCAAAACGCCATTAGCCTTATTCTTGGCCATATGGATTTGCGACAGTTTGCCAAACGTCATCGAAGTACTCGTCAGACAAGAGTGGAAGGGCAGCGATTTTGAAAGCATCATCTTTACGATTATCCTCATAGGCGTATTTAGAACGGTTATTACGACGATTCTCGTGTATATCTCCAGATATTATTATCATAAAACCAAAGAAAGAGAGAACCATCAAATCTTCGTTGAACGGATTCTCATGATCTCAAATCTAAAGACGGAACTGTTCTTTTTGAGAAAATCCAAAAAAGATATTGAAGACACGATGAGACGAAGTTTTCTCATCTATGAACAGGCGGACAATGCGTCGCTTAAGGAGTCGATTCTATCCGCTACGAAGGACATAAAAGAAAAAAAAAAAGATTATGCGCGCGTGATTTCTGGCCTTGAAAAGAGCATTAAAGAGTCA
>CAYLNI010000120.1:7563-8764 GCA_964384705.1 uncultured Fusibacter sp. | reverse complement strand
GCACCTCATATTTACATAAGTGAAAAACTTTTTATAATTGATTTAAAACATCGCCCTTAACATTTTCTGCGTGCCATGAAACCACGGCGCAATTGCCATTGGCATGTACATCCACTTTCTTTATCCATTCAGCTTCTTGAAGGGCTTTTGATTTTAGCACCTCATTCGTCGTATCAAGTCCATATAACGATGCATTGATCACCCACCATTTGCTGAGAATACCTGCACGGTTTAAATCTTGCTCAAGTCGCATCGCTTCATAAACGGGCGTTGTTTCAGCATGTGTCACGATGATGACTTCCGTCTCATCAGGATTTCTCAACCTTGGCAACAGCTTTTGCACACTTTCCGGAATATCACCTTGGGATCTTTCAATCTCTCTGTGATAACTTTGCGTGGCATCTAAAAGTAGAAGCGTATGACCCGTTGGTGCAGTGTCTATGACAACAATTTCTTCCTCAGCTCTATCAACGATTTCAGCGAAGGCTCTAAACACTGCAATTTCTTGCGTACATGGTGATTTTAAATCCTCTTCAATATAGGCACGATCTTCGTCAGACATAGAAGCACCTGCTTTTGACAAGACATCTTGCTTATATTTTTCAAGCTCTTCCGACTCATCGATGTGACTCATGGTTATAAGATTTGATTCAACAAGAACATTTTTAAGATGCGCCGCTGGATCTGTTGTTGACAAGTGGACTTTATGACCGCGTTTTGAAAGTCCGACTGCAACAGCTGCTGCAATGGTCGTTTTGCCAACCCCACCTTTTCCCATAGTGAAAATAACGCGCGTTCCCTTTTCGTGAATGGCCTCGATGACATTTGCAAGGGTTCCAAGATCATCTAGTTGCGTAGATCCAATTGAACTTTCTACGGTACTAGAGATGAAAAATAAGCGTAAATGATCAATGCCTGTAATATTATATCCCCTTAACGGGATTTCAAATGTTTGAATCGTCTTCAAAGTTTCTGGCATTTTTTTCAGTGCTTCTTGCTGTTTCAAGACGAGATGCTCTGAAAGCAGATCATTATAGGTAGTCATAAGACCATTGATGACGAGCCACTGATTTTGAATGCCAATTGCACCGAGTTCATAGGATGCGCGCGCTGCTTCATTTAAAGGTGATTCCTCAGGTCTTGTAATGAGGATAAGCGTTGTCAACGCGCCATTCGTGAGTGTCTCCACGGCATCATTATA
>CAYLNI010000120.1:0-7517 GCA_964384705.1 uncultured Fusibacter sp. | reverse complement strand
AAAGCTCGACCATGCAGAAGGCAATTGTAACATTCTAAGTGTATGCCCAGTCGGTGCCGTATCAAAGATGATATGGTCATATTTTTCTTTGATTTCAGAGCTTGCAATATAGTTTGAAAATGCATTGAAAGCAGCAATTTCAACCGTACAAGATCCAGAAAGCTGCTCTTCCATACTATCCAAGACAACTTTCGGAAGTTGCCCTCTAAAAGGTCCTATGACGCTTTCCTTATAAGCATTTGCAGCTTCGATAGGATCTAAATTTGCAACCACAAGGTTTGGAACCTCATCAATAGCAACCAATGTATTTTCAATGGTTCTACCAAAAACATCCTGCAAATTTGACGCTGGATCTGTGCTGACTAGTAAAACGCTTTTCCCTTGATCGGCCAAATTTACAGCTGTCGCACACGCGGTTGACGTCTTGCCTACGCCACCTTTTCCTGTGAAAAAAATGTACTGCGTGAATTTCATGTCAGCTGGATTATAAGCAATCATAGACAATGACCGCCTTCAGGACAACAAGGTACCACATCTAACATGGACGCTTCTGTAGTACTTACTTTAATCTCACCAAGCATGCTATCAGAAACTTGTAGCCACTCGACAATTTCTTGATCTGTTGGGTAGCTACCCATCTTCATAATTGCACCATCGACTGTCGTAATCGGTAAACAGTCAACGCCCTTATCATTGAGTAACTGGTTGATTTCTTTATTACTCACAAACACCTGAGGGGCACTCGACAAGTTGTAGCGCCCTACGCTTATGCCATTTTTTTGAAGGTTTCCAAAAGCGTTCGTAATTCTTAGTAGTTCTGCATCGATGCCAACACCACAGACGCCTGTTGAACAACACATTGCAGGTTCATATATCAGCATTCTCTTCATTTGTATCTCCTCGTTTCAAACATATATCAGTCTATTCAATTCGTATATTCAATTATACTCATATACTACACAAATAAAAAGTTTTTGTCAATCGTTCACCTCTTACAATCTTTACTCTGATTATAGATCTCGATTGTTCGAGGTGAATTTTGGTTGGGTTAAATGGATGTTAAATGTTTACTATGAATGCTATATAATTATCATCTCATCCAAACATTGTTCCAAAGTTTCATAGGTTTCAGAATATAAATCTAATGATCTCAGCTTAGAATCATCTATATGATAGAAAAAATCATGATATTTTCGGTCCACTACATAGTCGATGCGTGACACTTTGCTTATATCCAATCCCTTCATCTTTGCATATTTATGCCGAATAAGCTCTACAAGCTCAAGATTGCTATAGATTTCTTTACCACGTACATTGATCACTTGATTCACGACATTTGCTTCTATTAAAGACCATATGATTTCACTATATGTCTGCGCAGAAAGCCAGCAGCGCTTTTGACTGCCTTCACCATAAACGGGTATTGGCTCGCCCTTTGAAAGACAATCAATCACTTTGGGGATGAGCTTTTCACTGTGTTGAAATCGGCCAAAGTTATTGCTGCTACGAAGAATTAAAGCTGGAAACGCTTCACTGTTCATCTTGCTGATCACCAATTGATCTGAAGCCGCTTTTGTCGCTGCGTAGGGATTGCTTGGATTGAGTCGTGTGTTTTCATCTGCGGCTATCTCGGTTTCTAAAATTGAGCCATAGACTTCATCGGTTGAGATATGCACAAACATTTTATCGGAATCGACGTCTATCATTTGGCGAAAGTGCTGCGCCGTCGCATCCAAAACTGAAGCAGTACCTAGAATATTCGTCTGTATGAAAGGCATATCATCATTGATGCTCCTATCTACATGAGATTCAGCCGCAAAATGTACCACATGTGTGATTGCATACTTTGTAAGTATATCTGCAAAATGACTTGCATTGCACACATCGCCTTCTTCTAAAATATAATTTGCGCCATCAAGTCGGCTCAAATCAGCAGCATAAGTCAGTTTATCGTAGACGACGATATCCCCAATCTGAGCGCCACTTTTTTTCAGTTGGTCAAGATACGTGACAAAACAACTGCCTATAAATCCCGCGCCACCTGTCACACAGAAATTTTTGTAACCCTTTTTATCGTCTAACCGTTTGCTTGGTTTCATCGTTTATTCGCCTCTACACTTTTCTCTACACTTTTCATTTCACTTCACTCAACTTGTAACCTTCATTATGACCGCACCACATAGGTGATAACAGCCTCGATGACACGATCCTGTTCCTCGATACTCAGTGCATCATATAATGGCAGTCTAAGCATGCGCTGTGCAATGGCCTCTGTATTATATAGACTTGTCCTAGTCTTACCAAAGCGCTTTCCACCTTCTGATAGATGTAGGGGTTCATAGTGGGTGTAAGCATCGATGTTTCTTTCTTTCAGATATAACCTTAGCCCCTCACGACTTTGAGCGTCAGGCATAATCAAGTAGTATATGTGACCGTTGCCACGCACATGCGTGATTTGACTCGGTAAAATAATCGACAAGCCTTCTTTGAATGCTTTTTGGTATCTCTCCCACAACATGGTTCGACGGCTTGTTACCGCTTCAAGATCTGTCAAACTCGCCTCTAAATAGGCCATCGCATAAGGTGTCATCGCATATTCGCCACCAAGTCTTTGCCAATGGTAGGCAGACGTTTTGCCATTTAAAAACGCTACCCGATCCGTGCCTTGATAGTAGATGGTTTCAACACTCTGTCTTTCAATGGTCTTTTTATTGATGAAAAGTGCACCACCAGAACCACCTGCAGTGATGTTTTTTGATTGGTGAAAACTCAAACATCCCATATCGCCAATCGTTCCAAGTGGTTTGTTGTCATAGGCTGCACCTATACCATGTGCCGCATCTTCTATCAGTTTTACAGAGTGTCTCGAAGAGATTTCCAATAACCCATACAGATCGGCCGCATACCCACCATAATGGATTGGGATAATTGCCTTTGTCTTTTCTGTAATGAGAGGTTCAACTGTATCAACAGTTATGTTCAACGTCTCCATGGCGACATCGGCAAAGATGAGCGTTGCACCCGTGCGCGCAAAAGCGTTAGCAGTTGCAGCATACGTATAAGAAGGCAAGATAATTTCATCACCAACATTTAGATCAAGCGTCAGTGCCATGATCTCTAATGCCTGCGTTGCTGACTGAGTGAAAAATACATCCGTTTGGTCAGAAAGTCCAATAGAATTACGAAGCAAAGCTTCTAATTGTCTTTCGTAATCAGCTTCACCAAGTGGGTTTATTCTCATATATTCAATCACCTTCTGCTCGATGGCTACATTGGTGAATGGTTTATTGAAAGGTATTTTAGGAAATTTAGGTAACATAGTGCCCTCGTTTTCATTGTTGAGGAAATTGTATAATTCCAAATTGTATGAATTTCATTTATCAAAACGGCTTTATTGAGCCATTGTCTAATTCGATAAACGGAATTTTGAAACTTATAAGGTAATTATGTAATTTCCATAGTTGAGGAAATTGAATAGTTCCAAATTGTATGAATTTCATTTATCAAAGGTAATTATGCAATTTCCATAGGGATACAAAATGAGATGCCGTTTCATCAATTATATCATGAAGGCATCTCAAATTAATTTAGGAAGTATTCGGTCTGATGAAGCCCGACTTATATATTATTTAAGGAAATCGAATTATTATTGAACGACTGGATAACCTTTGTTCGCCCAACCCATTGGTGCATTGGCAGGTGTACCCATACCACCATTGAGTGATACGGCATCATAGCCCATCAAACGAAGTGCAGCAGTTGCTTGACCTGCAGTTTGTCCTGTGTAACAGTAAACGACAATTTTTTTATCTTTAGGCAAGTCAGCTTTAAATGCCGCCAACATTTCTTTACCAAAAGGAATATTTGTAGCCACTTCGATATGGCCTGCTGCAAAGTCTTCAGCTTTTCTTATTGAAAGTATATAGATTGAATCGTCTTTTGCATCGACCATCAATTTCAAATCGTCCTCAGATACTTTGTAATTCTTGTATCTAGCATCTTCAATTGTTCCAAGTCCTGCGTAGTATGCTGTGATCTGCTCTTGTACTGCTGGTGAAATGACAGTTCCTGTGCCTTCAAATACACTTGCATCAGTCGCAGTAACCGCTGCAACGCCTTCCACTTTTGAGATGCCAAGATTCCAGCCGAGGTTGACGCTTCTCGCTTCAATACCCGCAACGTTTAAAGTCACTACTGCTTGTCCAGCTGTTTGACCAGTATAGCAGTATAAAAAGACAGGTTTATCCGTTGGGATGTTTGCCAAATTTTCTGCGATTGCAGGTCCCCAAGGTACATTGACCGCACCTTTTACGTGACCTTTAGCATAATCTTCGGCTGTTCTGATATCGAGAATTGTCATCGGTGTTTCTGCAACAACCATCTCAACAAATTCTTTCTCTGCGATTTTGAAGATATGTTCCGGCATATTAGTGTAGAGTTCATCAAGCTTTGTTGTTACTTCTGAAACCACTGGGAATCCGTTGTTTACCCAACCCATTGGCACGTTGGCAGGTGTACCCATACCACCATTTAGCGATACGGCATCATAGCCCATAAGTCTTAACGCTGCTGTGACTTGACCAGCTGTTTGGCCAGTGTAACAGTAAACGACAATTGTTTTGTCTTTTGGCAAGTTTGCGAAGTCCGAAGCCATCGCTTTGCCAAATGGGTTGTTTACAGCGCCTTCGATATGTCCTTTATTGAAATCTTCCGCTTTTCTAACTGAGTATAGATAGATAGATGCATCTTTTGCATCAACCATTGTTTTTAGATCCGCTTCAGAAACTTTGTAATTTTTATATTTGCTATCTGCAACGGTTGATAGACCTGTATAATAGTCATTTAATGCCGTTTGAATAGCCGCTTCAATCGTCGTCACACCAGCTGTAAGTGTCGCTACTTCTGTAACTGTAACATCTGCAACGCCTTCAACCTTAGAGATACCAAGGTTCCATCCAAGATTGACACTTCTTGCATCAAACCCAGCAATATTTAACGTCGCAACCGCTTGACCAGCAGTTTGTCCAGTATAACAATAGATAAATACTGGTTTGTCACTTGGAATGCTCGATAAGCCTTCGCTGATTGCTGGACCCCAAGGCATGTTGACTGCGCCTTTTACGTGACCCGCCGCGTAATCTTCCGCAGTTCTAATATCAAGTATTGTCATTGCTTCATCAGCAACAACTTTTTCAATAAATTCTTTTTGATCAATTTTATAGATATGTTCTGGCATGTTATCAAAATAAGCCGTTACAAGGGAAGCCATATCAAACGCTGCCGCTTCAGTTGTCGCTTCAGTTGTTACAACATCCATTGATGCTGGTTCTTCAGTCTTGCCACATGCTGTTGTAGAAAATATTAAAACAAGTGCTAATAATAACCCTAACCACTTCTTACTCATATGTTTCATCCTCCATCAAAATCTTTATCAGGATCCGTCTGATTCCCCCACGGGTACTGTTTCAACTGGTGCTGTAACGCCTACACGTGATGACCATTCAAGCCATGCGCCGTCATAGACCTTTAAATTTGTAAATCCTGCTTCTTCGAGCAAAGCCACAGTTTGTGTCGCTCTAACAGATGTTTTGCAATATACAATAATCATATCGTCCTTCTCAAAGCCAGCATCTTTATAAAACAAACTGAGGTCTCTACTTGACATAAAAGTGCCATCCTTGTAGAGATTTTGAGTATGTGGATATAATATTGCGCCTGGAATATACCCTTCGGCGTATTCAGCAGGTGATCTAACATCTAATAGTTTGACATTTTCTTGTGGTGCATTGGTTATCGCTTCTACTTCTTCAAAGGTAGCGATAGTCGCTGTGTTTGCTTCAGTAGCCGTGTATTCTGACACTGCTAGAGTAGTCGTTTCAGCAGACAAAGCGCCTTCTGCCTTTACAAGTGCTGATGAACCGCCATTTACGATCATCACATTTTGATGGCCATAAATACGCATCGTCCACCAGATGCGTGCTGCGAATATTCCAGCGTTGTCATCATAGATGTATACAATGCTGTCGTTGGAAATACCTTTTGAAGACATAAGTTTTTCAAATGGCTCTTTAGGTATCAGCATATTGGGTACCGTAGTTTCCACTACAGCTTCTTCAACCGATAAACAGATGGCGCCTTCGAGATGCCCTTTGTCATAGGCCTCTTTACCGCGTGCATCGATGACGATGACTGCAGGATTGGATGCCATATCTTCAATTACCTTAGATGCCTCGACGACATTCATCGATCCTGAATACGATGTATCAACGGCACACGATGTCACTAAGAGCACCATGACCGTTAAAACTGCTATCAGCATGAATTTTTTAAGTCCTTTTGTCATGTTGACCTCCTAAACGAATTTGTGAGATTGCTTTGGAGTACATTGTTAAATAATAAACAAATTGATCGTCATAAACTTAACGATTTCTAGCTTATTATAAACGATGCCCCCTTTATTTGGTTATCGCATTTGCTTATACTCCATTTCATATTGGAATGATAGTATTTTAACAACCACAAATGCTATGTATACATTTTTGCCACTATCTATTATGATAAAGATGCAAATACAATCTGAGGTGCGCACTTTATGTTTTCAAAAAACGACAATTCTCTTCAAAATATAAGACCGTTCAGCGCATACGATTGGATGACTTTTTTCATAATCGCAGCTTTTTTTTGCGTCAATTTTGCTACTTTGATGGATTTTCCGACTGTACACTCAGATGAGCTCTGGCTTAAAGGCATTGCGATTGAAATGCTGGATCAAGGTCGTTTTGATGTTACTGAACCCTTTTACGATTTGTACCCAAGAGTCGTACACCCTTTCAGGTGGCTATACAATAGCCTGCTAATCATCGCTTTTAAAACTTATGGTACTACAGTAACTGCTGTGCGATTGGTCTCACTCATATTTGGAACACTTTGCCTACCCCTCATCTACAAGATTGCTCGAAAGCATTTTGCAAGTCCACTCTATGGACTTACCGCTACCTTTATGATGTGCTTAAATATTCAGTTTGTTTACAGTTCACATCTGGGCAGACAAGAAACCATCATATTATTTTTGTTGTTGCTCGGGTACTGGTTAATCTTAAAAGACGACGTTAAGTATATGATGCCAAAGCTTTCTCTGCTTATACTATTAGGCATGGGGGTTCACCCAAACAGTTTTATCCTCGGCGTCTGCTTTGCGGGCTTATTATTTTATAAATGGTTAATGCGTGAAGCACGCTACTCTCATTTTCTCAAACTCGTCGGACTGACAGCAATTGGGGCTCTTTTCTATGCTATTATTGGCTATTTGATGAACCCAAATTTTTTACAGGGCTATCTCAATTTCGGAAAGACATTAGGCGTTGATGCCAGTTCTATCAGTCGATTCGATGGCTTTTATTGGTACTGGTACAAGCTTTTCAATCAGATTGGTGGCACTTATGATCTCTTTGATATCAAGTTGTCTCTGATATTTTTGGCTTTACTCACCTTGATTTGGCTACCGCTTTTATTGCTTG
>CAYLNI010000119.1:306-8836 GCA_964384705.1 uncultured Fusibacter sp. | reverse complement strand
AGAACGAATCATATCTTTTGTATATTGGTTTAATTTATCGAATTTGTCAGAAAGCGATCTTGCAATTGTTGAACTCTTCTCAGCATCTTGTGCTTGGTCTTGAGCCCCTCTTGAGATGTCCTCAACCGTTTTAGCCACTTCATCTGCCGATGCGCTAACTTCTTCACTCGTTGCAGCAAGGCTTTGTGAGGATACTGTCAATTGACCAGAAACATCTTGAATATTTTTAACGAGTTTGCTGAGGTCCATAAGTGTTTCATCAAAATAAGCACTTAAGACGCCAATTTCATCTTTGGATTTTACTTCTGATAGATAGCCGAGTTCACCCGTTTTGGCACGTTGCATAGAATCGATCAACTTTTTGATATTCTTGTTCATTTTACTCGTGAAACCGATGATGAACACAGCACCGATGATGACGGCAACAATAGATGCTACGATCAACAAAATCGTAATGAGGTTGATTTCCTTTTGAATTTCATCGTAGTACAAAGTTGATACAACAGCCCAATTGATCGACGCCATCTTATAAATAGAAGCGTACTTTTCTTTTGTCGCGCCATTTTCTTCGTATTTATATTCGACACCCGGCAAGTTCTTTGCGAGTGCATCTTTTATCTCAGCAGTCACAAGCTCCGTACCAATTTTTTCTGCTGTTGTATGTGCCATGATGATATTGTTCGCATCAACGATGATTGGATAGCCTTTTTCGCCGATTTTAATGTCTTTAGTCTGCTCATTTAGAGTGTTTAGCGTGATATCTGCTGCCATGACACCTAAAAATCTATTCGCTTTATCGTAGACAGGTTGACATGCCGTAACCACCATTTCACCAACCGTATCGTCAAAATATGGATCCGTCCAGATAAAAGTGCCTGCCTCTTTTGCCGCTATATACCAATCTCTTGTTCTTGGATCGTAATCGCCAAGGTCATCAGCTGGCATCATGATCATGCGTTTGTCTTCTGTACCAAAGTAGATATACAGTATATCTGGGTTCGATTGGACATACGTATCCAGCGTGCGAAGAAGTGATTTTTCAGCATCTGGATTTGTCATGATCTCTTTCGCTAAGTCCTGTTCAGCGAGTGCTTTTATGACACTTTCAAAACCCTTCAAATAGTTTTCTACCGATATACCGATTTGCTGTCCCAAATAATCGACATTTTCTTTTTGCGTGCTCAGAAATGCATCTGAAATTCTAAATGCCATTCCCGTTCCAACAATCAATTGCGCCACCAACATGATGACGATAAAGATGGTCAAAATAGACCGCCTTATACTCCTCTTAACTTTAATTGATTCCATATAGCCCCCTATAATGAATAATCATTAAAACCTTTTCGTAATAGTATGAATATTTTCTCATATTCATACATAACATTATAATATTACAACATTATCGCAATTAAGTCATCTATCGTATTATTACCATTTTGAAACAATTTCAAACATAATCATCCCCCTAAAGCACTAGGCTTTAAGGGGAGTGTGTAACTTACATTAGAATTGGCTTTCATCTTTTTTATAGAAATCGAATTTTGGTTCAATGACTTTTAATTTATGCGAATCAGGATCATCCATATGCATCGTCGTTTCTTCGAAGATATGGTCCCACGACCAAAGCGATTCATTGAGGTTAAGATACTCTCTAACCAGCTCCGCAGAAGATGGTGTGATCGGGTGGAGCAAAGTCAAAATGCTCTTAGCTGCATAGAAGCAATCAGCCAGTACACCCGCTCTGAGTGAATCACTGTCCTGATCATCTGCTATCTTCATCGTCTTTGCCCAGTATTTGCTGACATTTCGAATCAAATCGTCGATGGTATAGATGACGAGATGGAACTCTTGTCTCGCCATATTGTGCTCATAATCATAAATGCCTTTGTAGACAATTTCTTTTATCTCATCGTTGATTGGCATTCTTGGTATATTGGAATCGAAATATTTCTGAGATGTGTAAAAGCATGATCTCAACAATCGGTTATACACATTTGTGAGTAAATTGCCATCCTTGAGAACGACGTCCGGTGCTGCTGGATCACAAGATGGATCAAACGGCTTTGGACTGAAACTGACACTTTTTTTGGACAAACCAAGGCTTAAGAAATGCATTCTAAGTTGGTCCTTTGTATAATAGTTGAGCAGGTCTTGAGCCATTGGCGGTTTTATATTGCTGGAGCTACTCGCTTTTGAGTCAAGGAATAACAAGTGGCAGTTTGCCACAAGTTGTGGGAAGTTCACTGTCTCAAGCGTCGATTTGTCATCAGGTTTTATGCCAAGGTACGCCATCAACATGCCCATCTCTGCAACGCCATAAAAATAGATGTTGTCTTCTCCAATGAACTGATAGACTTTTGCATCTTTATCAAGCCACCACTTTGTCCAATCAGAGCTTGGTTTTTGAAGACTTTTAAGGTATGTGATGGTAAATGAAATCGGTGCCCACAGAGATTCTGGCCAAACCCAGAAAGTTAAATCGTCCATACCCTCTGTATTTGGTACGGGAACGCCCCAATCGATATTACCAGAAAGTCTAAACGGCACTAGTGTCTTGCCAGTTCGATAGCGCATCCCTTCCAAATCAAGCATTTCGCGTGCTGAATCGCGTGCTTCAAGCGACGCAAATTCATAGGTTACAGATGGTTTCTTCCCATCGTCAACGATGGCACTCGCTCCGAGATTGAGCGCTTTCTCTGTGATAAGTTCATGGTCTTTTCTTTTAATATAGATGACTGGCGGTTTAAGAAATTCATCGATGGTATTGACGACATTTGCCCGAACTTGTTTTTCTGAGCGCATCTTGCCGACCATGTCCTTTAGATGATCCATATACTCTTCCAAGACGAAATACCAGTTTTTCACATCTTTTAATATTGGCTTTTCACCGGATAATGTACTTATTGGGTCAATGAGCTCGTTTGGCATGTATTGATGCCCTAAACCACACTCATCCGCATAAGCGTGCTCGGATTGACAGCCATCAACAGGACATTTTCCCACCACTTGTCTGCCATTTAAATAGGCATTTGCCTGAGGGTCAAAGAACTGAGGGGATGACATGATCTTTAAAGTCCCTTGATCATGAAGTGCCTTAAAGAGCTCCGCTGATACTTTTTTATGCACCTCGCCACTTTCACCAAATGCTGATGCGCCATATAAGCTTGGTGCGACATCGTACTGTGCCAACGTTTCGGTTTGTTGGCCATAAAAGCGGAAGACGTAGTCTTCCATGCTGATGGCTTCACCAGTCTCTTCCATGTGTTTTTTATAACTGGCTAAGATTGGTGATCCGTAGCAGTCTGTACCTGAAACAAAGATGACATTGTCAGCGCCAATTCTGTCCTTTAAAAAACGTGCATACGTGTCCGCATGAATAAAAACGCCCCCAATATGCCCAAAGTGAAGGGATTTGTTACCATATGGCATGCCTGCTGTTATGATTGCGCGTTTGGGGAATTCGGGTCTCGGTTTCTTCGGTGTGTACATATAAGCCTCCTTAGGTTTATTTACTTACAAAAAAATAAAACACCCCTACAGTCGTCTGACCATAGGGGCGATGTCATCGCGGTGCCACCCTAGTTCGCTAATAAAAGCCTCTTCAAGTACTTAAATACCTGGGTTCTGTAACGTGAACATACGTCGCAACATCAAAATCTATCCGAAGCGCGGCTCCAAGTCTTGTTTCATGATGATGACGACGATTCCCTTTCACCGGCGGGAACTCTCTGTGCGTGTCACACGTCATTACTCTTCTCTTCACAGCCTTTAATGATGAAAGTATAGACTTTTTGAGTGATTTTGTCAAGAAAATGCAGTTTATGACAATCTTATCTATTTTTTAACGCAATTCCAACATTTATATGGCATAATTGTGGAAAGACATAATGAATGGCTAATTTACGAAAAAATCAAACGAAAACATGGGGTACATAAAGCTATGTTGAGCCAAAGATTCAATGCCAATATCTCAAAATACATCACGTTGTGGCTTTCAATTGACGGAAGCGGCACATTTTCAACAAAACACGCTTGGTTTAAACGTCAATACCGCTTTTTGAAAATAAGAGGTCAACTAAAACGCGTCATCAAGCGTCTCTCCATGGAGGATTTTTCCAGTGAGACACTTGATTTGTCGCGACTCAAAGACGATCCCGGGATACTTAAATTGTTAGATACATGGCTTCAATTTGACGTTGGTCTGATGGAGCAGTCTCTAAATGGTGATTATGCACAAGCTACGGAACAGTTTATAAAACGCGCCAATTCGTTATGGCCTGACATGCCAAAAGCAGAAATTTTTCAAGCACTTCGTAATGTTTGGATCATGATCGCGATTCAAATAATGGCCAAAGTGCCCGTTGTTTTGACAGATGCCATGTTTGCGTATAGTATGCTATATCCATTAACCGATAACGTCATCGACCATCCCGAGCTATCTGAAAAAGAAAAAGCAGCCTACGTAACGCGACTTGGCATGCGTTTAAAGGGATTGCCTGTCGAACAAATAGCGCCGCATGAAAAAGATGCCTTTGATATGGTGTCCCTGATTGAATCCACTTTTAATCGTGAACAGTATCCAGAAGTTTACTCGAGCATCTTACTTATTCATGAAGCGCAAAAGAGAAGCATCTCTCAACAGTATGAGGCGCTTGATCATATGACGCTTATGCAGCTGTCCTTTGAAAAAGGTGCAGCTTCTGTCATTGCAGATGGCTATTTGGTTCTTGGACATCTCGATGAAGCTTTCTTAGAATTCTTGACTGCATACGGCGTTGTTCTTCAGCTCGCAGACGACCTTCAAGATATCGTAGATGATGCCAAGATTGGACACAGAACGCTCTTTAATACGACACCGTCCGCTGATCACCTTGCAGTTATCACAAAAAAACTATCCGCTTTGTCAACCGAGATTCTCGATCGTATTCCCACTAAGGATGAAAGGTTAAAAGCTCAAATGGCGACACTGCTTGGTAAAAGCATGCAGGTCCTCATTTGCGACGCGATACAAACGCATGAAAAACTGTACCCGAAACTATTTTACAAGTGCGTGAATCAGTCGCACATAACAGGGCTTAAAAACCATGCAAAACTCAGAGAAATCGCACAGACGCTTACAAAAACAACTTTATACTAGTGTAATGTGTAGATAAAAAAAAGGCTTTGGTTGCTTAGAATTAGCAGCCAAAGCTTTTTTGTTTGTTTAGAAGCCTAAAATGATACCGCCTCGGTTCGTGTACATACTGCTGAGGCCTCTCATAGGGATTATCATGATCTCCTTGAATTTGTACTTGCTCTCTACTTCCGCTTTGATCTTTTCAGCTTTTTCAAGTGCTTCGCAATGTGCGATTGCAAGAATTCTCTCAGAATAATTATTGCATGAACTGCCGATCAAATCGATAAAATACTGAATCGATTTTTTCTCACTTCTCACATTTTCGACGAGCTGCACTTCGCCATTGTCATCTGCAGTCAATATCGGTCTGATGTTGAGTGCGTTGGCGATGATGCCTTTCATCTTTGAAATTCTACCATTCTTGATCATCGTGTCCAATGAACCCAGCTGAAAGAAGAAAAACATGTTGTCGATATACTGATTCACTTCTTTTACGATTTCATTTTCACTTAATTTTTTCTTGATCAGTTCATCAAGCTTAAGCGCAATCAAAGTTTCCTTTACAGATGATCCCTTCGAGTTGAACACATGGATAAATTTGTTTGGGTTGTCTTGTAAAAACAATTCTTTAGCTAAGACGGCGCTGTTGTAAGTACCGCTGAGAGCTGCCGTTATGGTTACCACAAAAACAGAACCTTCTGGGGTGTAAGCATCGATGAAGTCTTGAGGCGAAGGACATGAGGACTTCGGTACCTCCTTGCTTGAACCAAATACGTCCAGCATTTTTCCGACATCGAGTGTCTCATCATCTCTAAATTGCCTATCTCCTAAAGCAAGTGTTAAGGGCACCAAAGTGATCTCAACCTCGCTCTTTATTTTGTCGTTTAAATCACAGCTACTATCTGCAACAATTCTCATGGAAAACCTCTTTCTATCAATTATGGAATATGCATATTATATTTACCCATTATATCACAAAAACCCACTAAATCATTGCATTTAAGGTTGCTTTAAGTTTAACAAGATATACTAACCACAATGAATCAAGGAATCAATGATTCAAATATGATATATAGAAAGAAAAGGGTCTTACTATGAAATTGAAAACCATAAAGAAAATAACAGTGACACCACTTATAATTGCAACAATCATCTTTTCCGTCACCGGCTGCACGCAAAGCCCCTCAGAGGTTACCCCAATTCAAACAGATCAAGAAGTAGCGTTTTCGCAACTAGAACAGGCAGTTTTGCAAACAGAAAACACTGTTTCACAAATGGATACTACTGAAACAGTTAGTACCAATATTAATGCACAAGGCATTTATACAGAAAAAGATTTGGATGCGAGCTGGGATTTGGCGACGTCAACACTGATTGAGTTGACTGGCAATAGTGCTTCAATAAATGGTGCAGGTGCTTCAGTAACTGGCTCTATCATCACAATTAATGCAGCTGGCAATTACCTTATAAAGGGTCAATTGGACGATGGTCAAATAGTCGTTGAGGTCGGTGAAAATGATAATGTACATCTCATTTTAAACGGTGTCAGCATTTATAATGATACGACTTCTCCAATATTTGTTAAGCGCGCTGACAAAGTGATAATCACACTTGCGGATGGAACCGAAAATCTATTGGAAGACGGTTCAAATTACGTCTTCGAAGATGAAAGCATCGATGAACCGAATGCGACGCTCTTCAGTGATGCCGATTTGACCATTAACGGCCTCGGGTCATTGTCAGTCAAGTCGACCTATAACAACGCCATTGGCTCTAAAGATGACCTTGTCATCATAAGCGGTACATTTATAATAGACGCCAAAAACCATGCACTTCGCGGTCGTGATTCGATAACCATCCAAAATGGTCAATTCAACTTAGTAGCGGGTGGCGATGCGCTTCAAGCCAACAATGACGAAGATGATTCAAAGGGATTTGTCATCATCGACGGTGGTACATTTGAGATTACTTCTGGAGATGATGCCATTCATGCGGAGACGCTTTTGACAATAACAGGTGGTAAATTAGACATTCAGAAAAGCTATGAAGGCCTTGAAGCGGCAAAAATCCTCGTATCAGGTGGTGACATATCGATTTTGGCGAGCGACGATGGCATCAATGCTGCAGGAGAGACGGGTGGCAATTACGAGTATCATCAAACAGGTGGTGCAGTGTATGTGAATGCAGAAGGTGACGGCCTTGATGCGAATGGCTCATTTGTACTCGATGGTGGCACATTGACAATTGATGGCCCCGTTATGGCCATGAACGGCGCACTCGATTATGATGGTACAGGCATTATTAAAGGAGGCACATTGATTGCAGCTGGTAGCTCAGGTATGGCACAGACACCAGGAAGTGGTTCGTCACAAAACGCTTTGATGATCTATTTCACGGAGACGCAAGAAGCAGAAACAGAAATTAGCCTTGTAGATGCTAATGGCGATACGATCGCATTGCATTCTCCTGCAAAAGAATTTCAAACTTTCCTCTTCAGCAATGATGCCTTATTGCTAAATGAGACGTATACACTATATGTTGATGGCATCGAGCTTTCAAAAGTGACATTAATTGATGCCATTATGACCGTATCGGACACTGGGGAAATCGTAACAGGTGGCTTCGGCGGTGTTGGTGGCATGCGTGGTGGAAAAATTCCCTCCACAAGGCCTTAACAAAAAAAGTGTATCAAAAGAGAGTCGTCTCTTTTGATACACTTTTCTTGTTGGAGCTGATGGTGGGAATCGAACCCACGGCCTGCGCATTACGGGTGCGCTGCTCTACCGCTGAGCCACATCAGCATGAAAATAAATAAAACAATTATGTCTATATATGAAATTTACGCCTATCCACCCCACTTTGTCAAGTCTGTTCATAATTTTCAAATACGAATCGCAAGAAAGCAATAAATGGCTGAAACATGAACAAACTATGAATTTTGCATGATTAACATTTTTTTCTTGCAAAATAGGTTGAATTGTAACCTCTCAGATGATATTCTTATGTCTATGTTAATACAATTTTATACTGTTAAAGGGGAGTAACTACCTTAATTGGAGATTAAGTCAACAACCGGTTTAAACACCTGGCTTAATCCTTTGTGATCAAAGCTGTAAGACCTTTAGCATATTCTTTCCAAAGGAAATGAATCTGCTAAGGGTTTTTTTTATTGAATCAACCCAAAAACAGACTATAATCAAATTATGTAGAAGAAAAAGAGGAGGGATATGCATGTGGTTTTCTAAAACACAGGAACAAGTGCTAGCAGAACTTAAAGTTGAGCAGCACAGAGGCTTGTCCAACGAAGAAGTAGAAAAGAGACTTGAACAATACGGTGAAAACAAACTTAAAGGCAAGCCTAAAAAGAAATTGATTTCATTGTTTTTAGCACAATTGAAGGATATGCTCATCTAC
>CAYLNI010000119.1:0-263 GCA_964384705.1 uncultured Fusibacter sp. | reverse complement strand
TGTTATAACCGTTGTTATCGGAGAATACATCGATGCCGTGATCATTTTACTCGTTGTCGTCTTAAATGCAGTTATCGGCGTCGTTCAAGAGTATAAAGCTGAGAAAGCCATAGAGGCTCTGCAGAAGATGACTACCCCAAAATCACTGGTCAGACGAAATGGTGAAGTGGTTGAACTTAATTCAGAGCTACTGGTTCCAGGCGATATCATCATCATCGATGCCGGTCGATTTATCCCTGCAGATCTTAGATTGATTGACAGTG
>CAYLNI010000118.1:7626-8883 GCA_964384705.1 uncultured Fusibacter sp. | reverse complement strand
AGACTTGGTGATATATTAGTTAAAGATGGCATCATCACAGAAGAGCAACTTTCGAAAGCATTAAGCCTTCAAAAGGACAGTGGCAGTAAGCTCGGTGCGATCCTCATTGCACAGGGATGGCTCAAAGAAGATCAATTGTTCAAAGTGTTGGAAGAACAATATGAAATCCCTTACATTGATATCAATACGATCTACATCGATCCCAAAGTGCCAAAGCTCATCAGTGAGATTCTTGCTAGAAAGCACATGTCCATTCCGATTCGCATCGATAAAAATAAACTGACGATCGCCATGGTAGACCCACTGGATATCATCGCAAAAGACGACATCCGCATCACAACCGGTCTTGAGATCGATGTGGTCATCAGTGCACAGCAAGATATCGCGCGTGCGATCAATCGTTTTTACGACGCTTCTGAAAAAGCGGAACGCGCCGTCGAGGATTTCAAATCACAAGCTGGCTATGAAGACGAGGAAGAGATTGAAGAAGATTCTGACGTCACCAATGCACCGATGGTGCGACTCGTCAATACGATCATCAGTCAAGCCGTGCGTATGAAAGCCAGTGATATCCATATAGAACCACTTGAGAAAAACGTCCGAATCAGATATCGCATCGACGGAGAACTCAGAGAAGTCATGTCACCAACAAAATCCACGCATTCAGCACTTGTGACGCGTATTAAGATTATGGGTAAGATGAACATCTCAGAAAAGCGTATCCCTCAAGACGGTCGTGTTGAAACGATGATCGAAGGCATGCCAATCGATATGCGTCTTTCCGTTCTACCAACCGTTTACGGTGAAAAAATCGTTATTAGATTACTAGATAGAAACAGTTTGATGATCCGCAAAGAAGATTTAGGATTTTCAGATTATAATATAGAACAACTCGATCGCATCATGAGAGTGCCAGAGGGCATCATCCTCGTTACAGGGCCAACGGGTAGTGGTAAAACGACGACGCTATATACGGTTCTTAGAGAGCTCAACAAAGAATCGAAGAATATCATCACCGTGGAAGATCCAGTAGAGTACCGATTGGAAGGCATCAACCAAGTACAGGTTAACAATAAAGCAGGCCTCACGTTTGCAAACGGCTTGCGCTCTATACTCCGTCAAGATCCAGACATCATCATGGTCGGTGAGATTAGAGACGCAGAAACAGCTGAGATTGCAGTGCGTGCCGCCATTACAGGTCACGTGGTCTTATCGACAATCCATACAAATGATACGGCGAGTACCATCTCAAGGCTA
>CAYLNI010000118.1:5361-7560 GCA_964384705.1 uncultured Fusibacter sp. | reverse complement strand
TCGACTGTAGGCATCATCGCACAGCGCCTCGTCAAGAGATTGTGTCTAAAATGTAAGGAACCACACAAAGCTACGCCTGAAGAACTCAGAATGCTCGGTTTACAACCTGAACAAGATATCGAAATCATGAAGAGCAAGGGCTGTAACTCCTGTAGCCATACGGGTTACAATGGCAGAACGGCGATCCACGAAATTTTAGTGGTTGATAGAGAAATTAGAAGTATGATAAGCACTGAGTCAAGTATTGACGATATAAAGATGAGAGCCAGACAAAAAGGCATGACGACACTAAACGAATCCTGTCGTGAACTTGTCAAGCAAGGGGTCACATCCATCGACGAGATGATTCGCATGACTTTCAGCTTTGATGAGTGATAAAATAATATGCAGTGTTACGAATAAATATAAATATAATTGAATAATTTTTAAAAGTTAAGTTGATTTTGTCGTAAAAGGGGTATTCATGAAAATACTAGATATACTAAAAATTGCAATCGATGCAGGCGCCTCTGATGTTCATCTTACAGTCGCTTCACCACCCATCATGCGCGTCAATGGAAAGCTTCTCAAAATTGGAGAAGATCGACTGTTACCAGATGATTCTATGGCCATTATCAAAGAGATTCTCACTGAAAAGCAGATAGAACAATTCGAAGAACGCGGTGAATTGGATTTTTCTTATTCAAATCCAGGGCTTGGCAGATTTAGGGTCAACATTTACAAGCAACGTGGCAGGTATTCTATGGCACTAAGGGTTGTTGCGCTTACGATTCCTTCTATGGAGTCGCTAAGATTACCTGAGATTTTGAAAGAGTTGGCCAAGAAGCAACGCGGTCTTATTTTAGTAACTACAGGTCCTACAGGAAGTGGTAAATCCACGACTTTGGCAGCTATGATTGATCATATGAACAAAACGCGCAACGAGCATATCATCACGATTGAAGATCCGATCGAGTACTTGCACAAGCATGAGATGAGCGTCGTCAATCAAAGAGAAATCGGTCACGATTCACAAAGCTTTGCAAACGCCCTCAGAGCAGCACTTCGTCAAGATCCAGATGTCATCTTGGTTGGTGAGATGAGAGACCTCGAAACGATTTCCACTGCTATCACGGCAGCTGAGACGGGTCATTTGGTCTTATCAACACTCCATACCATCGGCGCAGCAAAAACCGTAGATCGTATCATAGACGTTTTTCCACCACATCAACAGCAGCAAGTCAGAATCCAACTCGCTTCCGTTATAGAAGCGGTTATCTCGCAGCAAATATTACCGAAAGCGGATGGCACGGGTCGTGTCGCAGCATTTGAGATCATGATTGCCAATCCAGCAGTAAGAAACCTCATCAGAGAAGGCAAAACCCATCAGATACAAACTGTGCTACAAACGGGTTCCACAGTTGGCATGTTGACCATGGATGCGTCACTCTTAGACTTATACAAAAAGCGCCTCATCGATTTACCGACACTGAAAAAGTATGCAGTGGATATCGATTTATTGATGAAGCAGATCCAGTTTTCAACATAAACAAATTTAAGGGGGAATTCGTTTGGCGACTACCTATGTATGCAAAGAAATAGATGCTTCTGGAAAAATCATACAAGCCACCTATAGAGCTGATTCAAAGGACGAACTTGTCCAGATGATTCGGGCAAAAGGCCACACACCGATAAAGATCGATCTAGAAGAACTCAAGGGGCAAGATGTCTCGACGATGGCGCTCTTCATGCCAAAAGTCAAAGCAAAAGACGTCGCCATATTCTGTAAACAACTATACGTCATGCTCCATGCAGGTATGCCACTGCTCAATTCCCTAGAAGTGCTAAACAACCAAAGTGAGAACAAGACAATCCAAGCAGCTGTAAAAGACATGGCACTTTCCGTACAAAAAGGTGACATCTTATCGGTAGCCATGCGTAAGCACAGCCGCATCTTCCCATCACTGCTTATCAGTATGGTTGAATCTGGAGAACTCACAGGTAACTTAGATAGCGTGCTTGAGCGTATGTCGACACATTATACAAAAGAAAACAAGATTAACACAAAAATTAAAGGCGCTATGATTTATCCGGCAGTTTTAAGTATCTTAGCAACCTCAGTTGTCATCTTCATGATCACGTTTATACTACCTACTTTTACGAAGATGTTTACAGACTCTGGTGTGCCACTACCAGGACCAACGAAGTTCTTACTCAATC
>CAYLNI010000118.1:0-5266 GCA_964384705.1 uncultured Fusibacter sp. | reverse complement strand
TCGAAGGAAGGCAAGCGCGCCTTTGACCGAATGACATTTAAAATGCCAATGATCAAGAAACAGATTGCCATGATAGCTACTTCACGTTTCACACGAACTTTAGCAACCTTGTTAGCCAGTGGTATCCCAATTATCCAAGCACTTGAAACATCTGCGAGTGTTACAAATAATATGGTTGTCATAGATGGTATGGATAAAGTAACTGAGGATATTAAAAAAGGCACAACACTTAGTACATTACTCAAAAAGTTAAACGTTTTTCCACCGATGATGGTATCCATGGTAGGCATCGGTGAAGAGTCTGGCGCACTTGAAGACATGCTTGATCGAGCTGCAGACTACTATGATGAAGAGCTTGAAGCAGCCATCGCCAAGCTCGTTGCACTACTTGAGCCACTGATGATCGTCGTCATGGCCGTAATTATTGGTTTTATAGTGATTGCGATGTTATTGCCTATGTTTGATATGTTTCAAACAATCCAGTAAGTCGGACACTTTAAAATATAGAAACATAATACTTAGCTAATTAAGAAGGAGGAAAAAGACATGATGAAAGTTTTAAGAAAAAAAAGAAAAGGTGGCTTCACATTAATTGAATTAATCGTTGTTATTGCTATTTTGGGGATTTTAGCAGCGATAGCAATTCCTAGGTTTGCTGGAGTACAAACTACTGCAAATACAAGAGCAAATCAAGCAAATATTGAAACTTTAAGAAGTGCAGCTTCGATTGCAGTTGCTGAACATGGAGCACCTGCAGCAAACGTTACATGGACCGCATTAGGAACAGGTTCTGGACAGCACTTAGCTTCAAATTATTTAACAACTTGGCCAGCTCCTCCAACAGGTTTTACTGCTTATACTGTAACAATAACAGCTGTCACGGGCGCTGTCGCTGTAACTCAATAACTTTATTGACAGACATCAAAACAGAATTTGAGTGATTGAATTAAAATATCAAATATCATCAAGAAAAATCGGTTTTAATTCAATAGTTGGGGTGGGGATTTCATGATCCCCGCTCCTTTTGTTGTATTTTAAGACACTTTTCAAACAATTTATGTGAGTGATCCAATTGTATTTGGTGTCGATTAAATTAAAATTTATAAAACGTCTTCCTTATATTGGAAGACGTTTTATTTTGTCATTTTGCTGTATAATTGGAAAATCGGCGGGATACATTAAATGTTTAGTTCCGAACCAGATGGATATAATAAGGGTGTAGTTTTAAAGAAAGGAGGATTGATTCATTGCCTAATTATGTAATACAAACCTGAGTATGAAATATAGCCCGATTTATACATAAGTAGGCGCGTAATTGTTGGTAGTCATATATTCTATGATAGAGGTACTTTTGAGTTATAAGGAGGATTTTATGAAGAAAGTATTGTCTTTAGTATTTGTGATGATTTTAATTACTGCGTCGTTTACGTTTGCGGCACCTGGTGGTAATGGCAATGGAAAGGCTCTGGGATTGGAAAATAACCCATGGACTTTCTTTACATTTGACGAAGGTACTGATTTAACCGTTTTTATACAAGATAGAGCACCATCAGAATTTGCTTTAGGTATGCTTAACAATAAAAGTGTTTTGGTTCATTCAATTGATGAAGTGAATAAGACTGCAAATGCTTTTTATTTGACCCAAGGTAAAAAGTTGACACAGCTTAATGCTTCAGAAATAAAAGTCAATCTTTACATTCCTGAAGATTGGCAATATACAAACAAAAGAATGGCTGGTTTCTGGGGTGTGGCATACGATATGAATGATGAGATATCTTCTTACCCAATCGTTGAGTTCACATCAGCTGAAAGCAACCCGAGATTTAGAGTTTGGCCAGAAAATAATGATTTAGGCAATTGGATCGATATAGGTTTGCCAGAAAACTTCATGTATAACGAATGGTATACTTTGACTATGAAGATCGTAGATAACGCGGTTCTTATAACGGTAGGCGATCTGATGTATACCGTTCCTGTTGAAGGTGGCGAATACCAACTTAGTTATTTTGGCGATATCATTCTGCAAGGACATAATACGGTTGAAGGTGTCACTTATGATATTCATTGGGACAATTTGGCATATAAAGAAAAGTAAGAATTTTGAGTTTATTGCATAGGAGCATAGATTTCTTGGATTATTTTGGACGCTGAAAGCCAAGAAGGAGCAATAGCGTAACCGGCCTTAGGGTCGGTTTTTTTTAAAGTTGGTTTCTCTCTGAGGTGATATCCATGTCTGATAAACAAGATAGATTACTTTTCTGGCTATTGATTGGTATAGGTGCCTTTAATATTGCTGATTATTTACTCACACTGGAATTCTTAGATATGGGTTTTTATGAAGCGAACCCAATAATCGCAAGCATTATAGGAACTTATGAATTTCCTCTTGTTAAACTATTCCTCGTACCTTTATTATTACTTGCCATTTGGCAACATAGTGAAAAAATTGGAAATAAAACAACTAAACTGTATTGGATTCCATTTGCTGGATATTATTCGTTGATGGTTTATTATTGGTTTCTTATTGTAACATTTTGATTTGAGATTCAAAAAACGCGTCAATCCAATAGCGGTTGACGCGTTACTTTTTTAAATGCGATCATTTGTTATATTTGTATACATCACAACATTGTTCCGACCATTTTGTTTCGCTTGATACAGTGCTTTATCAGCGTATTCTATAAGAACATCAGGATCTTCTGTCATCTCTGGATAAGATGAAACACCGATTGAAATCGTTAAGTTGATGGATAAGGTTTCAATTACAAACGTATGTGATTCAACGGCTTGTCTAATGCGCTCCGCGACTTCCATTGCGTGGTTCGTAGGGCAATCTTGCAATATGACCGAAAACTCTTCACCGCCATTTCTTGAAATGATGTCAAATGGCCGGCAAGTTGTTAAAAGTATTTTTGATAGTATAGCTAGGATTTCATCACCTGTAGCGTGACCGTATGTGTCGTTGATTTTCTTAAAAAAGTCGATATCTATCATCAAAAATGATAAATATTCATTTCGTCTTGAGCAATGATTGATTGCTTTGTTGAATTCAATATCAAAGCCTCGAACATTATTGAGTTGCGTCAAATAGTCAGTGGTTGATTCTTCAGTTAAACGCGTATAGGCGCCGGCCAATCGTATATAGGCATCCAGGACTCTGCAAATAAGAAATACAAGAACGAGGCTTCCAACATAATAATTTATGAATAACAGCGTTAAATCGGATTCGGTTCGAAGCCAATAATACATAAATGCCGTAGATACAGCCATATTGAGCAAGAAGTTAAAAAACCATTTTGTCTTAAAGGACTTTCCTTTACGTGCTATATAGAGTGAACCGCCACCCAAGAGCAATAATGAAATGAAAAATGAAAGGGTCACTGTTGTTAGTCCATAAAATAAGATTCGATAGACAACCATAATTATGATCGTCAATATCACAGCTATCGGACCACCAAATATCGCGCTGATTGCTATAACAAAGTTACGAAAATCGATGATTAAACTGTCAGTAACATGATAACTGTATGACATCAATAAAATGCCTGTAAAACCAGCACCAATTCCAAGTAACAGCTTATAAATATTGTTGGAAATCTGTAAACGAGACTTCTCTTGGCTAAATATGAGATAACCGATCGTAATAAAAGATATCATCATACAAGCATTAATAAACAGTGCATTTATCATCAATCTTCTCCTAAAGTTTGATATTATATCTACAATAAGTATACATGAATCAAGAGTCATTATATACTACAAAGTTATGGCGTTTACTGTATTTTGCTTGCAGATAATCTTCGATTTTATTGTTGACAAGAAGGTATAAACCAATTATGATATATAACAGGTGATACATAACGCCTGTTATATATCGAAAGGAGAGTTTTATCATGCCCCCTAAAGTAAAAGTCACTCAAGAAGCCATTATGACAGCAGCGATAGAGATCGTGAAGAACAAAGGCATTGGCAGTCTAAACGCAAGGGATATCGGAAAAGCGTTAGGATGTTCCGTGCAGCCGATTTTTAGCAATTTCGAAAATATGGAACAGTTGAAAGAGGCATTATATCAAAGAACTGAAAGGCAGTTTGACGAACATATGCAGCTGGGTATGGGGAGACATCAGATTCCATTTTTAGGGATGGGTCTTGCCTACATAGACTTTGCAAAGACGGAGCAAAACCTGTTTAAGTTTTTATTCATGTCAGATGGATTTAAAGGCAAAAGCGTTCTAGATATGATCCGAGCTGAAGAGAATCGAGAAATCGTTGGCATCATAGCGGGGATGACAGGACTTGAGTTTGAACGCGCTGAACAACTATTTCTTAGCATATGGTTGATAACACATGGTATTGCAGCTTTGATGGCGACAAATGACTGCGATTTTAGTGAAGAGACGATCGCCAAACTACTCACAGATGCGTTTTCAGGGATGAAAACCCAATTTAAAGGATAGGAGTGTATAAAATGACGAAAATTGCGGTATTATGGATTTTGTTTTATGTGGCACTTGTTACCATCGGCGATCAGCTCTCTGAAAAGTTGGGGGTCGAACATTTAGTGACTGGCATCTTCTTGATGATCCTGTCGTTGGCACTTTATATGATGCACAAGAAAAGTAACCAGTTAAAACTTGAAAGTGCTCCAATGAAAAGCTTGCGATCTTACATGTACTATTTGCCTTTGATTGCACTCGCTTGTATCCAGTTCTTTGCTGGTATTGACCCAACACTTTCTGTTCAGAAGTTTGCCATGATCGTTCTACTCATGATTGGCACTGGCTTCGTGGAAGAGGTACTGTTTAGAGGTTTACTATTCAATGCGATTTTGGCGAAGTCAGGCGTTAAGCGTGCCGTCATCGTATCAGGAATAACCTTTGGTTTGGGTCATATTGTGAACCTTTTCAATGGATATAGTTCAATGGAACAAATTGGTCAGATCGTTGTGGCTATTGCGATTGGTATCGTACTGGCACTTTTGGTGGCACTTTCGAATAACCTTTGGCCTGGAATCCTGTTTCATATCCTATTCAATATCAGTGGTTCTGTATCAGTTCAAGAATCAAGCAGTGAGATGCTGATGCTCGTTGCGATTTTGGCAATTTCATTATCATATGCGCTTTACTTATCAAAAGTTCTTAATCTGAAACGTTCTAAAGAAATAAGTGTATAAAGACGTTTTGATAAATGAAATATCGGAATTATGCAATTTCCTCAACTAGATACACTATTTTGAATCATTTGAGCAAGAATGGGTATATGATTT
>CAYLNI010000117.1:6532-9098 GCA_964384705.1 uncultured Fusibacter sp. | reverse complement strand
TTTAACGAGGCGGCTGGAAGATTGCCAGAAACGACTATTGAAGCACAGCTCGGTGGAAAGACATTGACGCCTGGTTATTATGTTTCATCATCAGGCTCTTTCAGTTTGACAGGCATCCTTACCTTAGATGCAGGAAATGATCCGGATGCGCTATTTGTATTTGAAACGGCATCGACACTCATAACGGCTACAGCAAGCAATGTTAATCTGATCAACAATGCCAACAGCTCACAAGTGTTTTGGAACATCGGAAGTTCTGCAACGTTGGGTATTACATCTCATTTGGAAGGTACTATATTGGCGATGGAATCCATCACTTTGACAACGGGTGCTACGATTAATGGCTCATTGCTCGCAAGAAACGGTTCTGTCACATTGGATTCCAATACAGTTGGGTCAATTGTTGGTACACCTGTGATTGCAATTGACAAAACAGCAAATAAAACACAAATATACAATAGCCCTGAGATGGTAACTTATACCTATACGATAACAAATCCTGGCGTAACAAACCTCGAAAATGTTATTGTTACAGACGATAAAATCGCTATAGTCAATTATTTGTCAGGTGATACGAATTTAAACTTAATATTAGAGCCAACTGAAATTTGGTTATACACAGCAAATACAATGCTAAATAATACGACGACGAACGTCGGTACAGTTACAGCGACACTTAATGGTGCAGCTGTAGTTGCAACGGATCTATATACTGTAACTTTATATGTCGAATCAGTTGTGACAACACAACCAACAATTATTGCTACAACAGAAACAAGCACAGAAACAACTGAAGCAACGACGGAAGCAACAACTGAAATGACTGAATCACAAGGTTTTGAAGTTCCTGAATTAGTTGACTCAACCATTGAATCGACTGAGTCAACGACTACTGAACCTACAGAAACGGTTACAGAAGTTGATACACCACCGACTTCTCCAGTTGAACCAGGTGGTTCATTACCACAAACAGCAACACCATTGATGCTTTATCTATCAAGTGGTGCAGCATTGATCTTATTGGGAATCGCAGGTATGAAATTTATCAAATAACAAAAAACAATTGTGCTGTAATGTCCAACGACATTGCAGCATTTTTTTTGTGCAATTTCTGTATTTTTGAGTATAATTGAGATAAGGACATTAAAGGAGGCTTGTATGGCATATAAACTCATTACAGATATTACAACAGACTTAAGTGTTAAAATGGCAGAGTCACTTGATTTAGAAATGATCCCGATGCCACTTGAGATTGATGGTGTCGTGGAAGAAAGTAAAAATTTCAGTGCAGAGCAATTTTATGATCTATTGAACAAAGGGTCAAAGGTAACGACTTCTCAAATTAATCCTATTACTTATAAAATGCAATTTGAAAATTATCTTAAACAAGGGTTAGACATTTTATATATTGGTTTTTCGTCAGGATTAAGTGGTTCAATCAATAACTCTGTTTTGGTGGCAAGCGAGTTGATGGCGGAATATCCTGAACGAAAAATCATATGTATTGATTCTCTATGTGCTTCTTCAGGTGAAGGGTTGCTAGTATATTCTGCTGCGAAACATAAGAAAAACGGCATGCCTATAGAAGAACTCAGTAATTGGGTCATGCAGCATAGGCTAAAGGTTTGTTCAATTTTTACAGTTGAGGATTTAAAATTCCTACATAGAGGTGGCAGAATAAGTGCTTCATCAGCAGTTCTTGGTACCATGGTTAACGTAAAGCCCTTACTTAGTGTGAGGGAAGATGGCACACTTTTTAATTATTCAAAAGTTAGAGGCTATAAAAAAGCGATAGCCACTATGGCTTCTCACATGACGAAACGTTGGAACCCAACGATTGGACAACAAGTATTTATCAGTCATGCAAATTGCCTCGAACATGCTACGCATCTTGGAGATCTTATAAAAGCTCATGATGAACAAGCGGAGATACACTTGCATAATCTTGGACCGGTTATTGGCGCACATACTGGACCTGGAACAATCGCTTTGTTTTTCTGGGGAGATGAACGCGATTTGAGTTGCCTATGAAAAATATCATTAAATATATGATAGTCGTCATAATTGTTTGTACATTGACGACGAGCTTGTCCATATTGCTATATCGAACGGGTATCGGCAAAGAAAATACTTTGATGATCTTTTTAGTTGGCGTTTTGGCGATTACCGTTTTGACAAAAGGCTACGTATATGGATTCATCGCATCATTTGCAAGTCTCATGATTTTCAACTATTTTTTTACTGAACCCATACATTCATTTGTCATCATTCACGCCCAAGATTATATGCTCGTTATGTTTTTCTTGATTGCCTCGATGATTACAGGAACGCTATCCACTAAATTTCAGATACAAACGCAAATCGCAAAGAGCAATGAACGCACATCTCAATTGCTCTATCACATTTCCGAAAGCTTTTTAAATTTATCCGGGGTTCAAAGCATTTTAAAAAAAGGCGTTGATTATATATTCGAGCATACAGGATATAGATGTCAGGTCGTTTTGGATAATAAACTCTTTGAAGACTCAGAATGTTATTTTTCCAATTTTATCAGTTTGAACGCGAA
>CAYLNI010000117.1:5525-6462 GCA_964384705.1 uncultured Fusibacter sp. | reverse complement strand
AAATCAATTAGGCATGCTAACGATTGAGGATGCACACATACCATTGTCGCATAAAGATGATATGCTCATCAAATCGGTTGTTTTTCAGATGGCTCTTGTTTTAGATCGTGAATTCATCTATAGCGAGCGGGAACGCATTAAATTGGCCATGACGTCAGAGCGCTTGAAATCGACTTTACTTAGAAGTATTTCTCACGATATTAGAACGCCCTTGACGGGAATTATCGGTGCAAGCGGCTTAATTTTAGAAGGATATGACACATTGGATGAGACATCCATTAAAAAACTTGTGACAGATATCAATGAACAAGCGGCATGGCTTCACAATTCAGTACAGAATATTCTCGATATGACACGCATTGGCGAAGGCAATCTCATCTTAAAAAAAGAGTTCGAATCCGTTGATGATTTGTTCAATCAGACGGTCAAACACATCCCATGGCTCTCGAATTCAAATCAACTTCAAGTTATCATACCAGATGATATCATTCTCGTTGAAATGGATGGTCGTTTGATGGTTCAAGTGCTTGTCAACTTATTAGACAATGCCTATAAGCATTCTGGTAGCGAAAGCATCATACGACTTTGTGCACATACTGAAGGGGACAAGCTTATGATAGATGTTTCAGACAATGGTGTGGGCATTGCGAATCATATCAAGGAAACGCTGTTTGATGGTGCCATAAAATCGTCGAGAGAAATCGCGGACGGCAGCCATGGTGTTGGGTTAGGCCTTAACATCTGCAAGACGGTCATTGAAGCACACGGTGGAAAAATAATCGTGCTTGATAATCCTGAAGGCGGTACGACGTTCAGAATCGAACTAAAAATCGAAAAAGGTGAGGCCAAAGATGAGTCATATCCTATTAATTGAAGACGATAAAAAAATTGCCAATTTTATGTCCATGGCACTTACGGCCAAAGGCTATAAGTTGAC
>CAYLNI010000117.1:0-5483 GCA_964384705.1 uncultured Fusibacter sp. | reverse complement strand
AATAGTGGCATTTTATCATTCTGTACTGAAAATCCAGATATTGTGCTCCTCGATTTAGGTTTGCCAGACAAAGATGGCATAGAGATCATCACCGAAATTCGAAAAGTTTCTCAAATTCCGATACTGATAGTCTCAGCGAGAGAGATGGAACAAGATAAAATCACGGCTTTGGATGCAGGGGCCAATGACTATGTTACAAAACCTTTTGCCATGGGTGAACTTTTAGCTAGAATTCGCGTGATGGAACGGTTTGTAGGACATGAAAATTTGACACAGCCAGAAAATATATATCATTTTTTAAATCTTACAGTCGACTGTGAGCGCCGAAAAATATTTAAATCTGAAAATGAAATTCATCTGACACCCATAGAATATAAATTATTGATGCTGTTGATTGCCAACCGAGGCAAAGTCGTGACGCATAGCCAAATCTCAAAAGAAGTTTGGGGATATGGAGAAACTGGTGATCCAAAGAGCATTCGCGTTTTTATGGCAAGCTTAAGACGGAAAATAGAAGATGAGCCGTCAAAACCTCAGCTAATAACGACTGAACTCGGCATTGGGTATCGTTTTACAGAGGAATAATATCACCCTTTGCCGTTTAATCTGAGTATGTCTTCAGGTTTTCCTATGACGACGACGTGATCACTAAGAGAAAAAACATAGTCGCTAGTTGGCATAGGATTGAGATATTCACCATTTTTGATGGCTAATATGGTGATATGGTGTTTTCTTCTGATATCAATGGAGGCAATGCTTCTGCCTACCCAGCTTTCAGAAATTGGAATTTCAAAAATGGCATATTCATGTGTGAGTTCAATAAATTCAAACACATGTCTAGCACTGAACTTAATCGCCAGTTTTTCTGCCATTTCACGTTCAAGATAGACGACTTCGTCAGCGCCATTTTTTAATAGGAATTTTGCTTGGATATCTCTGCTTGCTTTGGATACGACGTATTTGGCACCTAGCTCTTTTAGAAGTGACGTTATTTCCAATGAGGATTGAAAGTTGCTGCCAATAGCGACAAAGCAAATGTCAAAATTGCGTACGCCCAGTGACTTTAAGACATCTTCATTTGTACAGTCTCCGATATGGGCATCTGTAAAGTACTGGGCAAGTTCTTCGATAATTGCTTCGTTAATATCGACGACCATAACGTCATTGTTTAGTTCAGTCATTTTCATAGCTATGTGTTTGCCAAAGCGACCCATTCCGATTACCAATATAGATTTCATATGAACCTGTCCTTTCTATTAGCCGATCATTATTTTCTCAATCGGTCTATTTGCTTGTGTACTGGTTCTTTTTTCTGCTAAGACCAGTGCCAATGTTAACCCCCCAACCCTTCCAGCGAACATCATCAACATGATGATCAGTTTTGAAGGATCATTCAAAGCTGTTGTGATTCCTGTACTCAAACCAACAGTCCCAATAGCGGAAACAACTTCAAACAAAACATCTTTTAATTCAAAATTCTGTATGAAACTGATAAACAGCGTGCTGGTCATTATAAGGAAAGTGTATAGTGTTGCAATCGCACTTGCTTCTTTTATGATATGTTCATCCAGACGACGCTTGAAGATGTTGATATGTGAATGATGCCTAGAGGATGCCAGCGCACCCATGATCATCACGACAAAAGTCGTCGTCTTGATACCACCAGCTGTTGATCCAGGACTCCCACCTATAAACATGAGTAGAATCGTCAACAGATGGGCACTTTCAGAAAGTGACCCGATCGCAACTGTGTTAAAGCCTGCTGTTCTCGGCGTGATAGACTGGAACATGGATGCGAGAACCTTGTCAGAGAAAGGCATATCAGCAAGACTATATTGATTTTCAAAGATGTAAAATAAAAAGGTGCAAACTATAATCAATATCAGTGTTGCCGTTAGAACGATTTTTGAGTGAAGTTGATATTTTTTAAGATTGTGTTTGTGCAAAATGATGTCGTTCCAAACGATAAATCCGATACCACCGATAACAATCAGCGTCATGACTGTCAAATTTACTAAGTAATCATTTGAATATGCAGTCAAAGAGCTGAATGCACCAAAACGGCCCATTATATCAAAACCGGAGTTACAAAAGGCTGAAACGGCATGAAACAATGCAGTGTATAGGCCATCCCAAAATCCTAACTTCGGACAGAATCTCGTTGCAAGCAAAATCGTGCCGATGGCTTCGAAAATAAAAGTGCCAGTAACGATTCGCTTGACCATTCTTACGATACCTCCGATTTTCATACTCCCTGTGGATTGCATTAGGAGTTTGCGTTCGTGAAGTCCGATGTTCCTTTTTAGATAAACTGAGAAAATCGTTATGATCGTCATAAAACCCAGTCCGCCTATTTGTATCAAAATTAGGATTATGGTTTGACCAAATAGAGACCACTGAAGATACGTATCATATACGACCAGACCAGTAACACACGTCGCGGATGTTGCCGTAAAAAAAGCGTTGAGCAATGGAACACCCACACCCGATCGCGATGCAATCGGTAAACTGAGTAGTGTGCCGCCCATTAATATGATGGTAAAGTAACCTAAAACGACAATTTGTTCAAAGCTTAGGCGAAACCTTGTATTATTTATCATAAATGCCCACCTGACTCATCGCTGGGAAAAATGTTAAAAACAGTTGTTCCGCAGCATTTTCATTTTTTGGAATACATTGAATTTTGTTTTGATCATAGATTGGCTTGTTTTCTAAGTTGTTGCATATCGCTATGATTTGTTCAACGCCAAGTGATTTTTTTGCGACGAGACTCATTATTAGATTTGAATAATCGCTTTCGCTGATGGCATATAGATGTGTATAAGACATGGATTTATCGAGTTGGTCTTCAGCGTCGATCACAATAAAATCGAGTTTTTGAAGCATCAAAAGCTCTATCAAATCTTTTGCGAGAATTGAATACCCGAATACGAGTACATAAGATTTTTTGTGACTATAAGTCCCTTTTATATCCACAAGAAATTCTGGACTCGCCATCAATCGATCCAATTTTGACATTAGGAAATAACCAAGAACGAAAACGAGGATCATTAATAATACTAAAAACAAGTCCATAGTTACCTCCAAACATTTATTCTATACTTAAAGTCTATGCTCTTTTGTATAAAGGTCGTGTGAAGGTTTATAGTAAGGCGTTAATATTGCATTAATTTTTAATAAAATCATATTAATACAATCTTTATACTTTCAAGAATCATAAAAAAGAAGTATACTCAGAAGTGAGTACACAGGACGTTTAGGAGGTAGGCATTTGAATATTTTCACAATACTCTATGTTTCGCTGGTAGTTTTTATTTTGTATTTGTTGTTTACAATAGGTTTTCCTTTCTTAATGGCAATACTTGTGGCACTTTTAATCGAACCGATCATTTTATTGATCTCCAAACCGTTTAATCGAAGAAGCAAAGTAATCTCTTTCCTTGTATGTTCATTGTTTTTATTGGTACTCATTGGTTCAAGTTATTTGCTCAGCATTAAAGGGGTCACAGAAACCATCTCCCTCAGTAAATCCATCGTGGAATATACAAAGGAAAATTATGAAGCGTTCAACTCATTCGCACTAGACACACTAGATGCCATATCGCCTATAACAGAGGAACTGAATCTCGAACTGAACGATTTTGTAAAAACGGGTATTGATTCATTGCAAGCTGTTGTCGTTAGACTATCTGAGACTGTGATCAGCATGGCGCAAGGCATTCCTAATCTGATACTGGATACGTTGATTTTCATAATATCGCTTTACCTGATCAGCATGACACTTCCAAATATCAAAAGGAAGATTATAAACTTATTTGATGCCACATCTCACCACAAAATCGAGCTTGTAATGGATAAACTGTATCGTGCCGTCTTTGGTTTTATCCGTGCGCAAATAGTCCTTAGTTTTTTCATTTTTATCATGTCGTTGTCTGGACTTCTCATTATAGGAATCGACTTTCCACTTGCAACTGCAGGATTGATTACCGCAGTCGATGTGCTTCCGATTTTTGGCACGGGATCAGTCATGGTGCCACTAGCCATATTCTACATCTTCAGTGGCAATTATTTTGTCGCAATAGGACTACTGATTCTATATGGCATTCTATTTGCTTTTAGACGCATAATTGAACCTAAAATATTGGGAGATGCCATAGGCATAGGTGCGCTATCCGCACTCGCAAGTATGTATATCGCTTTTAAGTTGGTAGGTGTCGTCGGTTTGTTTCTCGGACCTGCCATCATCATATTGATCAACGCGTTGATTAGTGCTGATATCTTAAAAATAAAAATCAAAGTATAAGCGTAAAAGGTGACTCTAAAATGAAATCAATCATTTTTTGAGACACCTTTTTTATTGATAAGATATATGGCCAACAAAATCAATCCAATTCCGAAGATCTTGATTGCATTTAGTGTTTCACTGACAAACAATACGGCGAATAGTATCGCAAAGATCAATTCTACCATACTCATGACGCCTACTTTTGAAAGATCCAAACCAGTTGATATTCCTTCAAAATAAAAAATATAAGCGACTGTCGCTGAAAATATCCCTAGGCCAAGAATGGATAAAATGACCTTTGTACCGTGAATTTTAGTGGCGATATCACCAATATCCACTAAAGGAAATATAAACGCGGCACCAAAAGCAAAGCTGTAAAAGATGAGCGTTTTAGCATGATATCGTTTAAGGCCAATTTTGCTGAAAACACTGACCAGTGAATAACCAAGACCAGATGCGACACCGAGAAGAACGCCAACCGCGGAAAGGTCGTTAAAATTGAAAACCGCTCCTGTCAAAGCGAGAATGGAACCGATGATGGATAAGATGACGCCTAATTGCTTTAAGGGCGTCAGGCGCTCTTTAAAAAGAATAACGGAGAAAAAGGTGATAAACAAAGGCGCCAAATATAACAAAATCGTCCCATTGATTACACCAATGCGTTCAACAGATGCAAAGAAAACGAGATTGAAGATTCCCTGAGTGATAACGCCCATGAAAAAAGTGAGTATCAATCCTTTTTTATCTATTTTCAAAAGCTTGAAATTGACGCCTAAAAAATAAATTAGAAAAAGTAATGAGCCTAGGAATAACCGCATAAAGGATACTTCAATTGATGAAAAGCCATTGACCAATAAATTCTTGGCAAATATCCCAGTTGTGCTCCAACTGATTCCAGCAAGTGCAATATAAAGGAGTCCTTTGACTTGACTAGTCGCTGGTTTCGTGATGTTCTTTTGTAATAGTTTGTCCATGTCACCCCTCATATGTCGTATTTCTCTTAGTATAACATCAACAATTGAAGGTGTCAGGTCTAAAAATAACTGAATTTATTTTTGATAGGCATGAATCAACAGCCGTGCGTTTTCAAATTCATAAGTGCAAGTAACCAACGTCAATATCTTTAAGTCATCTGGAAAAGAGACAGATCTATCGTGCATGGATACACGTTTGAAGTGTTTAGCATATTCTTTGAGTG
>CAYLNI010000116.1:7135-9185 GCA_964384705.1 uncultured Fusibacter sp. | reverse complement strand
ATGCAGTCATGATTGAACAAATCAGCGCAACTTCTGAAGAAGAGAGTGCGAATGTTGAAGAAATCACGGCTAGCATCGATACGTTGAATGAGATGATTGGCATACTCCACAACCAGATCGAAATATATAAAATATAAATAAAACAGATAATCTATAATCTAACAACTAAACAAAACCGGTGAAAGACTAATGGAAATTATGCAATTTCCTCTGTTGTCTGTCACCGGTTTTTTAGTTGATTTTTTTGATTTTATTTAGGTGGACTCGTCTGGGATATACCCTCTGAACTGAGCGTGATAGAGTCGGCTGTAAAGGCCGTTTGACTTCAGAAGGGCGTCATGTGAGCCGCGTTCTGAAATGCCGGAATCCGTCATGACGAGAATCTCGTCAGCATTTTTAATCGTTGATAAGCGGTGCGCAATAATGAGTGTTGTGCGACCTTGAGCAAGTGTTTCAATAGACTTTTGGATCGCATATTCATTTTCGTTGTCAAGTGCTGAAGTCGCTTCATCCAGTATGAGTATAGGTGGATTTTTCAAGAAAACGCGTGCTATAGCGATCCTCTGTTTCTGACCACCAGATAATTTGACGCCTCGTTCGCCAACAAAGGCATCATAGCCGTCTTCAAGTCCGATAATGAAGCTATGGATATTTGCCTTTTTAGCGGCTTCGATAATTTCCTCGTCGGTTGCATCGGGCTTGCCATAGGCGATATTGTCGCGGACGGAACCGTGGAATAGAAAGACATCTTGCTGCACGATACCGATTTGACTGCGTAAAGAGGTCAATGTAAGATCTTTGATATTTTGACCATCGATGGAGACGATGCCAGAATCGACATCGTAAAAACGTGGGATGAGTTGCGTGATGGTCGTCTTGCCAACACCTGAAGGCCCAACGAGTGCGATCGTCAAACCAGCTGGAATGACTAAGTCAAACGCTTCAAGAACAGGTGTGCCTTCGGTTTCATAAGAAAAGGTCACATTCTCAAAAGCGATATCGCCACGAACATTTGACAAGGTCTTTGCATCTTTTGAATCAATGATTTTAGGTTCCATGTTCATCATTTCAATAAAGCGTTCAAATCCTGCAGCACCAGATTGAAACTGCTGTGTCAGCTGTATAAGCGCGCGTATTGGCTTCGTAAAAAATGCGATGAACAGTAAAAATGCCACAAGGTCGCCGTAGTCGATATAGCCGTTGTAGACGAAGATACCACCAGCAACCATAGAGGCCAAGGTCATCATGTCGATAAAAAAGCTGTTGCCTGCTGAGTACACTGCAATGGCTTTAAAGGAATCCTTTTTAGAGTGAAGGTGCGCATCGTTAGTCACGTGGAATTTTTCAATCTCAAAAGATTCGTTGGCAAAGGATTTTGAAAGTCGAATGCCTGACAGGCTACTTTCAAGCTGTGCGTTGATGTCAGCGAGTTTCACGCGAACGTTTCTGAACGTGACCATCATCGATTTACGCATGCGAATCGAAAAGACAATCGTCCATAAGACGAAGAAGAAAATAATCAAAGTAAGTTGCCAATTGATTTGAAAAAGTAGTATAAAACTACCGATGAGCATGATTAAAGAGACAAACAAATCTTCTGGCCCATGATGCGCGAGTTCGGTTACCTCATTGAGATCACCAGTTAGGCGATTCATCAATTGTCCCGTTTTAATGTTGTCAAAAAAGGAGTTTTCCAATTTTTGAATATGCGTGAATAGATCGCGACGCATGTCAAATTCAATGCGTGAACCAAGTACATGACCCCAGTATCCAACAAAATAATTGAAGCCTATCTTCAAGATATAAAGTGCCAAGATGGCAACTGAATAGAGGATGATGAGATTCATTTTTCCATTGGGGATAAAATCGTTGACAAACGCTCTTGAAAACATTGGAAACAAGAGGTCTATACCAGCCATTGAAAATGCGACTAGCATGTCCATGGCAAATAAAAAGCGATGTGGTTTATAATAACTGACAAATTTACGTATCATAGTTGCCCTCCATTCCTCATTATAATGGCAAAAGCAGGGAGAATCAAGAAAGACAA
>CAYLNI010000116.1:0-7116 GCA_964384705.1 uncultured Fusibacter sp. | reverse complement strand
ACAAGCCCTAATCGGTTCATATTCGCCGATTTGAGTGGCTAAAAATATCAAATGAGATATAATATAGATACAAAGAACTTTTATTTATATTGGAGGTAACAATGGATCAGTCATCTAAAGATATGATATTATTCTGTCTTGATTTTGTTAAGAACAATTATGGTGAACAAAGTCAAAATGTACAGTGTAGAAATTGGATTGCCATGGCTATCGATTTATTAGAAAAGAGCACATTGAGTTCAAGTGGTTTTATGGTGATGAATCTAAGAGAAGCCGATGGGTATTTTTCAGGTGCAAATGGGTCTGCTACAGCGAATACAGTCATGGAAAAAATTGAGATGGTTAAAGCATTATTAGGTTAAAATATCGTATGGGGGTGCTATATGTCTTGGCTTGAAAAAGCGTTGTTAATTACAATTCTCTTGTACCTTTTTATACTTATTGTAAATCCTTTTAGAAGTAAAATTGTGCGACTCTATCTCCCAGTTATTGCGTTTGCATTGATGGTCAGTCATTCCCTTTATGACTCGGTAGCCTGGCAATTTGTCCCAATCTATTTTTTGACTGCGATGGCCTTTATGTCATCACTCATTGCAATTGCCCTTGATAAATCTGCTCGGAAAAGACCAGAACTTGAAGGCTATGATAGTCGTAAGAAATTGATCGCATTTACTTTTTTGGCTTTAATCATGTCAGGTGCCTCGCTTTGGGCATTCCCACTTTATGATATGCCAAAGCCACCTGGAAACTACGCAATTGGAACAGCTACCTATGACTTTACTGAGACTGGCACAGTTGAAATATATGGTGATGCCAAGGGTGAAAATAGACGTATTAAAGTTCAAGTTTGGTACCCTGCGGATTCGACAAAAGGTTTGAAAAGAGTCCCTTGGCTAGAAGATGGTCTCGTTGTTGCGAGAGCGCTTGCTAGTGAAATGAAAGCGCCAAAATTCATCTTGGATCATACGAAAGATGTATTATCTAACGCTTATGCAGACGCACCAATGAGTATGGCTTCCGAGACATACCCAATAGTCGTATTATCACATGGTTGGACGGGCTTTAGGAACCTACATAATGATATAGCTGAAACTTTGGCGAGCAATGGTTACATCGTATTTGGCATCGATCACACCTTTGGCTCACAGATAACGGTCTTTAAGGACGGCACAATCAAAAAACTCGATCATATGGCTTTGCCAAATCGAGAAACAACACAGGATTTTTTATACTATGCACGAGAACTTGTTGACACTTATGCCGATGATATCACTTTCGTATTGAATCAACTTAATGGTTTTGATGACGGCATAAACAGTCCAATATTTAAAGGCCGTTTAAATCTCGATAAAATTGGATTGTTGGGACATTCTACTGGTGGTGGCGCAGATGTATCCGTCGCTATCAAAGACACCCGTATCAAAGCATTACTTGGTTTGGATGCATGGGTGGAACCTATCCCAGAGGTCGTGCTGGCGAAAGGGTTGAAAATTCCTGCACTCTTTTTGAGGAGTGGCCAATGGGAAACAGGCTATAACAACACCTATTTGACGAAGCTCATCGACAATAGCATAAGTGGAACAGAGCTGTATCAGATTGATGGCACAACGCATATCGACTTTACGATGGCTTATATGTACTCGCGATTGACGAAGGTTATAGGGTTTACTGGCGATGTGGATAGAAAGACATTTACTGACATCCAAAACCGATTTATCCTAGATTTTTTTGCAAGCACTTTAAATGAAACACAAGGATTGAGAGTCAATCGAATTTCTGAAGTATGGCCAATTGTCAAATTGATTCAAACGCGATAAATACTGAAATTGCAAAATACCAAATAGTAAAAGCATAAAATTTGATAAGTTTTGAAAATAAGTATACAATAGAAGTAGGATCTTGCATTGTGGGAGGTTTTATTCGAAAGAAATTTGGAGGAAAAGATGAAGTTAGTAGGAGAAATTGTTACACATAAAGCCTTTGGGAAAGGAAAAATTGTTGGATTTGAAAACAATAATGTGACTGTACACTTTGAAAAGGGCGACCTTGAGAAGAAGTTTGTCTATCCGACCGCATTTGAAGCTTTTTTGAAGCTTGATAACGAGGTTTTAAGCACACATGTCAATGAAGAGCACCAGTTGGTGAAAGCCACTGAATTGAAAGATAGAAAAGATTTTGAAAATCGCGTTAAATTAAAGAGCATTCAATCCGCTAAAGTCAACAAGCCAAATTACGTCGACAAATGCAATATCGCTTTCAAGTTCAATTACTGTGAACCAGATGCACTCGAGACTGTTCCTGAAGACTATAAATTCGTTTGTTATGAAGGCCAGCCTGAAGATCCATGGTCAGTGAATACAGGGATTGTTCAGAGCGGTAAGAACAAAGGCAAATCAATGGTTCTAAAAAATGTGAGTGCAAACAGCTTAGCTATTTTGACGACGAAGTTGCCACATGCTGTTGAAGAAGAGCGCTTTATATTTTCTGTATTCTTGATTGATGAAAACTATTCTATAACGAGCAAAGGCGACGGATATGTTAAAGCCAACCCTAAGTATAGAATGGCCTTCACATTGGAAGAAGCACAGAAACTCAAATTTTGGGAGTACTATTTCAATCCGAATAAACCGGATAAGATCGTTCTTGGTAGCGCATTGCATAGATATTTTTCCGATGAACAAGCGGCCCAAGTATTGCTTAAGATCTGCGAGATTAAAGCAGGTACAGAAGATGAGGCGTTCGCACAGTCATTCTTTGAGTACTTTTGTAGCATCAAAGGACTTGAGAACAATAGAATTGCAGCTCCAAAAGGTGGGTTAAAAAGAATTTAGTTTACAAGATAAACATAAAAAGAGCTAATGCAATTCTAGTTTTTATGACTAGAAGCGCAGTAGCTCTATATTTTTTTGTGTTTAGTTCAGGCTGTAGATCTTATCGTAATTGAGATCAATCTCAGATACGTCGAGTGGCGTGCTGAAATAGTAGCCTTGTAAGCTGTCACAACCGCTATCAATAAGGCGTCTTACATGTTCATACTCCTCAATCCCTTCAGCGACTATCTGTAGGTTTAAGCTGTGAACAAAGGCAATCAGATTTTTCATGACATCTGCATTTGGATAGTTGAGTAGTCTAAGATTTAAATCACGATCAAATTTTAAGGTATCGATAGGAAGAACGGCAAGGTAACTCAGTGATGAATATTCCGTACCGAAGTCATCGACAGCAATCTTGACCCCCCTAGCTCTCAATTCGCTCATAAAGTCAATGGTTGCATCTCTATTTTCAAGGAAAAAGTGCTCTGTAATCTCGATGACGACCAGTTCGGGTTTTACCTGATAAGTCGAAAGTAAGTTGAACAGATAGTTTATAAATGTGACGTCGTGTATCTGTAGTGCGGAAAAGTTGATTGAGATAGGCTTTGGCGTATAACCTTTCTGCTGCCAAATGCTAATTTGTTCGACAACGTGTTTTGTGATTATGCGGCCGATGGGGATAATCAAACCGTTTTCTTCTGCGATTCGAATAAAATCACCAGGTGGGAGCGTGTGGTACTTTAACCTTACCAGCGCTTCAAACCCTGCCGTTTCTCCTGTCTTTAAGTCCACTTGAGGCTGGTAGACCATTTTAAAGCCATCATTTTCTATTGCATGCACTAGAATTGCTTTGACATCGATTCGGTATTTAAGGTGACTTGCCATCGTTTGATTGAAATAAGCGCAGCCATTTTTTCCGTTATTCTTAATTTCATATAGTGCCAAATCTGCATTCATGATAATTTGTTCCATATTGGTGCTGTCATCGGGAAATACAGAAAGACCCATACTGAAGTCGACCTTAATGTCATTGTCATCGATTATGAAAATCTGTTCGAAAGCTGTTTTGATACGGTCAATAAGCACATCTAATTGACTTTGATCCTCACCGAATTCGATGAGCAACAAAAATTCGTCACCACCAAAACGAGAAATGAACGTCGTTGGACTACTGAAAGTCGATAGTAAATCTGCAGTGATTTGTAAGACTTTATCACCAAAAATATGCCCTAAAGTGTCATTGATGCTTTTAAAGTTATCCATATCAAGCATGAGCACAGCACCGCGTTTTTTAGCAAGAAGTGCTTGATTCAACTTTTCGTGAAAACGTCGTCTATTAGGCAAATTGGTAAGAGGGTCATGATCCGCGAGAAAATGAATCTTTTCCTTCTGCAAATTAATTTCTTCAAGTTGCGCGATAAGCTCTTCTTCTGACGCAGTCAATAGATCGTTCTTATGGGAAATTTCTGTGTTGAAATCCTTGATTTGAGAAATATAACTGTGAACTTTTCTGAGAAGACCGTTCACCGATCCAGCAATACCACTGAAAGGGTTGTCATTTGAAAGGCTAATTTGATGCACGGCATTTTCTTCAACTTTGATATTCTGGATCTCCGAATCCATAAGTTCCACATTTTTTTTAAGTTCGATAAAATTGTTTTGCATACCGTGAAGTGCACGAGAAATATCTCCAATTTCATCCTGATGATGTGTGAACTCTTCGAAATCCTTATATTGATAGCCTTCAAATTCAAAGTTGGCCATCTTCTTGATGATTTGCGTCAATGACCCAATTGGTTTTGTGATGTATGTTAGAATGATCACGACAAAGAGTATCATGATGATCAACGCGACTGAGAAAATCAAGATGAAGATTGTTGACAGTGATTTTGATCGACCAAGGACTTCGCTTTTATCAATCACTGAGATGTATTTCCAGCCACTTATTGGTGAAATATAGACGTTGAATACGCGCTCGATGCCATCAAGGGTTCCTTCAAAGGATTTGCCATCATACACTTCTAACGATTTAAATAAGTCATTGTCGATATCGTTTGCCGATTTAAGCAACCACTCAGGTCGCTCTGGACTGTTGATAAAGACGTTGCTAGGGCTTAAGATGCCGATATAGCCAGTTTCACCATAAGGGATTGCTGAAATTTCACGCATGAGTTTATCGAGCCCAATCGTTAAACTTACGACGCCTATTTTTTGTGTGCCTTTCATGACCACTTTATCAACACTGATGACGAGTTCCTTGCTTTCTTTTGTTTCATAGGGTTCAGAAACGATCGATTCAGTTTCATCAATTGATTCTAAGTACCAGCCTCTACCTCTTGGATCATAGGGTGCATTTGGATTGAACACCGGATATTCGATATAGCCACCTAGTTCAGTGCCAACAGAAACAAGGGATATTAGCTCGTTTGTCTCTTGGATCGCTTTAAAAAATTCTGTGATCTGTCGTTCACTTTCCGTATTCGTGCGGACAAATGTCGCTGGATCATAGGTGACATATGAATTGATAGACTCTGACACGTTTATGACGCGTTCATCTCTGGCGATCATAGACACCAGGTTCTGCATGTGATTAAGTATCGCATCATCTACGTGATTTGCCGTTTGCTGTAAAATGATGTGTGTTTGTTCAATATTATTTTCGAATAGGAGCTCTTCCATCTGGCTCTTTACATAGATACTACCAGCTATAAAGGGGATTAAGCACCCAATCAGTATACTCAATATGAGCTTATTTCTTATAGATAATTTTTTTAACATAGGCTCCTTCTTACGTGATAGTATTTTAAATTTAAAGGACGTGTTAATGTCACTAGTTTAACATTTGACGTGTCAAGTTGCCATACAAATATTACTATAAAGTAAGACTTAATGTGATTGACATAATGCACATCATTTTCATATTTATTTCTATCGAAAGAACAAATAACTTACATATTGCAATAAAAGTTGGTATAATCAAGTCATCAATCAATGAAGAAGAATGGGAGACTAATATGATTCAGTGGGAAAGTCAGTATGAACTCGGCATTAAGTCAATCGATGATCAACACAAGAAGTTGATCGAAATTACAAGTCATTTATCTGAGCTACTTACAAATGCCACAAATGGTGAAGATATTTACGATGATATGGTAACGATCATCGAGTCGTTGACACAATATACAATCAGTCATTTTCAGTTTGAAGAAGCCTTGTTCCACAAATATAATTATACTTCAAGAGATGCACATATTGAGGAACACAATAAATTGATCCAAGAAATAACAAATCTCGATTTGAGAGCAATCGATGAAGATCAAGTCACTTATGGAAAGAAAATTTTGAAGTTTTTGATTTCATGGGTTTTTAAACATATCAGTGGATCTGACTTCCTTTATAGAGAGTTGTTTATCAAAAATAACGTACAATAAATGAAACAAACGATATCGTGCTTCTCATTTTTTCTGAGGAGCACTTTTTTTATCCGGAGTTGTAGCACACATGGCTTTATTCTTCGGCGCTTTTAGAGTACTATTAAATAGAGTATTATTTAGTTGAGTATGATTAATGAAGTAGTGAGTTGAAGATAGGAGATATATATGGGAAAAAGTATCGTATTGGCAGAGAAACCCTCAGTGGGTCGAGATATAGCGCGCGTCCTAAACTGCAATCAAAAAGGCAATGGCTTTTTTGAAGGCAACAAATACATCGTGACATGGGCACTGGGGCATTTGGTGACATTGGCGGATCCGGAAACATATGATGTCAAATACCAAAGTTGGCGACTTGAAGATTTGCCAATGCTACCTGAACCTTTAAAATTGGAAGTCATACCAGCAACTAGGGGACAATACAACAGCGTGAAACAGCTGATGCTTCGTAAAGATATCGATGAAATCATCATCGCAACAGATGCCGGTCGAGAGGGTGAGCTCGTAGCAAGATGGATCCTAGAGAAAATTGGCATTAAAAAACCGATAAAGCGACTATGGATTTCTTCTGTGACTGACAAAGCATTTTTGGAAGGATTTTCAAAACTCAAAGACGGTAAAACTTACGAAAATCTGTATGCATCTGCATTGGCGCGCTCAGCAGCTGATTGGTATGTTGGGATGAATGCAACGCGTGCCCTTACGACGAAGTTCAATGCTCAGTTGTCATGCGGTAGAGTGCAAACGCCTACTTTAGCGATGATCGCAAACAGAGAAACTGAGATTCAAAAGTTTGTGCCTCAAATGTATTATGGTCTAACGACTATGGCGAAGGCATTCACTTGACGTGGTTTGATCAGAAAAGCCAGACG
>CAYLNI010000115.1:6305-9195 GCA_964384705.1 uncultured Fusibacter sp. | reverse complement strand
CAAGTCGACGATTGAGGAACTGAATAAAGGTGCTATCGAGCTTGAACACTATAAAAAAGTGCTCTTGGAAAAGACATCTGAAATCGATGAACAAGAAGCGATGATCAAGGAGCTAAATCAAGATATTTTAGAGTTGACCAATGCCTATGAAGTTGTGAAATCGCAAAATGAAGCACTTACGGATAAGGTGGTCTATTTGACTTTCGATGATGGGCCTTCGTCTCAATCGACGGCTAAAATTATCGAAATACTCAAATTATATGATGTAAAAGCAACGTTTTTTGTACAAGGCAGAAATGTCGCAAAAAATGCTGAAGCGTTAAAAATGATCCATGAATCAGGACATGTGATTGGTAACCATTCTTTTTCACACAACTATACATTGATCTATTCCGATGAGGATTCATTTTGGGAAGATTTTGAGAAATGTCAGGAAGCCATTTTTTCTGTTGTTGGGATATATCCTGAGCTCTATCGGTTTCCAGGTGGTTCTACAGCAGCGGTAGATTTAAATGGCGATCCTTTTGTGAAAGGCATTCAAACAACTTTATTGGAAAAAGGCATGCAGCATTGTGATTGGAATATTGATAGTGGCGATGCCGCGTCGGGATATGCATCAGTAGGGACGATAAAAAGCAATGCCTATAGTCAGATTGGGAAAAAGAAAAATGCGATTGTCCTAATGCATGACACAGATGCAAAGGCATCGACAATAGAGGCACTTCCAGAAGTGATTGAACATTATCTAGCAATGGGTTATAGATTTGATGTTCTAAAGCCAAATGGTTACATCGCTCAGTTTAGAAAGTAATACGCTTTAAGGAGGGCAATATGCAGGTACCTAAGTACATGATGGGATTCAAATGCATTGGCGGTGCCTGTGAAGATAACTGTTGTATCGGATGGGATGTAGACATAGACAAATTGACGTACACAAAATATCAAAGGGTTACACATCCCTTGATGCAACGAGAACTCAAGCGCTATGTCAAAGTCAATCCAGATGTCTATAGTGACTCGATCAATTATGCGTTTGCAGTTCTTACACCAGAAAAGCATTGTTCTTTTTTAAATGCCGATCGTTTGTGCATGATTCAAAAGCACTTAGGTGAATCCTATTTGTCAAATGTATGCGGTAGTTTTCCGAGGATTACGAATAAAATTGACGGAAATCTTGAGCGTTCTGCGACACCGTCTTGTCCTGAAGTCATGCGTCTATTGGCAGAAAGTTCAGATGCGATGGCATTAGTAACTGTCAAAGATCCTGCTTCAACGCCGATCATCAGTTTCAATATAAAACAAAATGACAAGCGCTTTAGAGGCACGTTGATTTCTGAGTTGCTAGCAGTAAGAGATGCCTGTTTAAATTTTTTTGATTCAGAAGCTTCATCACTTGAAGTGCAACTATTTGATATGGCAAATTTCGTATTGGAAATAATGAAACTTGAAAAAAACAGTCAATTACCACTCTTAAAAGATTTCATTGCGAACCAAACAGCGACAACTAAACAGAAAAGTGATGTCCTGAGTGATGCATACTTGAAATTTTCAGAGATGCTGATTGAACATCTCGAACAGGTCGGTGCAGATGATTCTAACCGCTATATGGCGCTGAGTGACTTTGCAAAAAAAGGCGATGTGACTGTTGGCTATAAACACTTTGAGGCTTTTAACCAAACACACCCTCATGTTTTAAGAAATCTAATTAAAAATCATATTTACAAAAATCTATTTCCTTTTTCTGAAGGTGAAAATGCTGAACAGGCATTATGGCTTTTACTCAGTCGTTATGCTATGATTAAAAGACAATTAATCGGTTTGGCTGGGTACCATAATCAGTTGGATCGAGTGATGGTAGAATCCTATTTGCAGGTATTTTCAAAAGTTATTGAGCACCATAAACATTTTGAAGGTCGCACGATAGAAACGTTACGTGCTCAAAAGATAAATTCAAAAAAGTTGATAACAATAATTTTATAGATTCTAATCTGGGTATATTATTTTTAGCATGGAGGTCTTGATGAGAATATTGATTGTGGAAGATAGTAGAATTAATCAATTCATAGCACGGGACACACTGTTAAAGTATAATATCGATTGCGAAATTGAATATGCTATGGACGGAGAAGAGGCATTGGAGCACATTTATACAAATTCCATCGATCTCGTCTTATTGGATATTATCATGCCTAAACTCACTGGACTTCAAGTGCTTGAACACCTGCACAACAGCAAATATAGTGACATGCCCAAAATCATCATGCTCACGACAATCAGCGATACAAAAATTCTCAAAGCTTGTTTCGATTATGGTGCAACAGATTATATCAAAAAGCCGTTTGAAGAAATGGATTTTATCTCTCGAATCAATTCGACTTTACGAGAACTATCCAATGAAAAAAAATTAAAACTAACAGCGATGTTGTTAGAAGATCAGAATATGAAACTCATATCAGTCAATGAGGCACTTAAAGAAACCCAGTATCATCTCGTTCAAAAGGAAAAGCTTGTGGCAATTGGCGAATTAGCGGCAGGCATAGCTCATGAGATCAACAATCCACTGGCATTCGTCATTAGCAATTTTACGAATATCAGGCACTATGTCGACAGTTTTAAATCGATTATTGAACACTCAAATCAGTTTTTGGCACAAGAAGATATCACGCTTGAGAAATTCAAGGAACAAATGGCAGACCAATGGCAGAAATATGATATGGATTTTGTCTTTGACGATTTTCCTGAGCTGATCAATGACTCGCAAAAAGGGCTTGATCGCGTGGCAAAGATCGTTCACAGCATGCGGAATTTTGCGCGCCTCTCCGATGACAATTACTTTGAGTTCGTGGATATTGGCGATCTTCTTGATGAAGTCCTGATCGTTGTCAACAAT
>CAYLNI010000115.1:4473-6268 GCA_964384705.1 uncultured Fusibacter sp. | reverse complement strand
AAAAGTATTCAATGACTGTCCACCAATCAACTGTAATAAAGGCCAAATTGAGCAAGTGTTTGTCAATTTGATTGTCAACGCGGCTCATGCGATTAAACATTATACGAATAGTGGCTCTGGTGTTATTCGCATAGAAATCCATCCTAAAAGCGACCATTGTGAAATATCGATTTGTGACAATGGTTGTGGCATAAGTGATGAACACCTTAGTAAAATATTTGATCCGTTTTTCACCACAAAACCAGTCGGTCAGGGTACTGGACTTGGACTAAGCATTTCCTACAACATCATCGTAGATAAACATCATGGCAATATCACTGTGGATACAAAACAGGGCATCGGTACGTGTTTTGTCGTTTCCATTCCATATACGCATGATGTTGAAAAATAATGAGATAAAATGAGCATGCATTTATATGCCCTCACTTCTAGTGGGGGTATTTTCTGCAAGGAGGGATATAGTCATGATAAGAACGATCGTATGGTTTGCCTATTTTTGGATTAAACTCGTGATTTATTTGCCGTTTTATTACAAGGCAAAACGCATGACCGATTTAGAGGCAAGAAGCATTTATGCGGACAAAATGGCGCGAGCTTGGATGGGGGATTTGCTAAAAATAGCAGGTTGCAAAATAACAGTTGAAGGCGCATCAAATGTACCAATGGATCGTGCAGTATTATATGTTTGCAACCATCAGAGCAATTTTGATATACCGCTCATGATAACCAGTTTGCCGGGCAAAAAGGGATTCATGGCAAAAAAAGAAACTTTGAAGTTGCCGTTTGTGAGAGATTGGATGAAATTCATGCATTGTGTTTTTATGGATCGATCGGATATCAGACAGCAAGTTAAAGCCATATCAGAAGGGGTTTCAATTTTGAAATCTGGGCATTCTATGGTACTTTTTCCTGAAGGCACGCGCAGTCCCGATGGCGAGTTGCTTGAATTTAAAGCAGGTGGCATGAAACTGGCGACGAAATCTGGCGCACCAATCGTTCCAGTGACCATCAATCACTCAATGGATCTGATGAAAAAAGGAACGCTTAAAATAACGCCTGCAAATGTAAAAATCATCATCGGAAAACCGATTGAAATAAAGGACGATATGAATCGCGAAACGGTCAAATTGTCTGAGGATATAAAAGCGATTATTGGCAGTTCACTTGAGATAAATTCAGTTGATAGAGGTAATGTATGAGACTTTTGATTAAAAACGCACACATCTTGACTATGACGTCGTCTAAAGATAAACCATTTATAGGCGATATAGGCATTGAAAATGACACCATTGCATACATCGGTGTTGTACCAGAGCATTTTATTGCAGATAAAATTCTAGATGGCTCGAATCATGTTGCGCTACCTGGGTTGATTAACGCACATACACATATGGGCATGTCACTTTTTAGAAATTATGCCGATGATATGCCACTTATGGCATGGTTGAGTGAAAAAATATGGCCTACTGAAGCAAATTTAACAGCAGAAGACGTTTACTACGGGACGATGCTCAGCCAAGCTGAATTGATTAGATGTGGCTGTACAACATTTCGTGATATGTACTACTTTATGGACGATGTCGCTAAAGCCACAGAACGATCGGGGTTAAGAGCTAATTTGGGACTTGGACTCGTGGGCGTATCAGACCCTGAAGGGGCACTTTTTGAAAATGTGCGAACCCTCCATAAAAAATGGCACGATGCTGCTGACGGCAGAATCCGCATTGAAGTTGCACCGCATGCACCTTACACTTGCTCGGAAGATTATTTGAAACAAGCGACTGAACTTGCACTT
>CAYLNI010000115.1:1433-4408 GCA_964384705.1 uncultured Fusibacter sp. | reverse complement strand
CTTTAGAAAATCTTGGTAAGACACCTATTGAGCATTGCAGAGATCTCGGACTTTTTAGAGCGAGATCGAGTGCCGCACACTGTGTGCATCTTGAAGCGCAGGACTTTGATATTTTGAAAGCAAATGATGTAAGCGTCCTATACAATCCGAGTAGCAATTTAAAACTGGGCAATGGCTTCGCTAAAATTCACAAAATGGTATCTGAAGGCATCAATGTTGCGATTGGAACAGACGGTGCATCTTCAAACAACAATTTGAACATGTTTGAGGAGTTACATCTTGGTGCTTTAGTAAACAAAGGCGTCGAAGGTGATCCAACAGTTCTACCAGCTTATAAAATGCTGGAGATCGCTACCAAAGGTGGTGCAAAAGCCCTTGGTATCGACCACTTAGTGGGAACTATCGAAATTGGTAAAAAGGCTGATATTATTTTAGTCGATCTAGAAAAAGCACATCTTGCACCACACAACGATTTGGTTGCAATGCTCGTCTATTCAGCAGCAGGGAGTGATGTGCGACATGTCGTTTGTAACGGTCAAGTACTTCTTGAAGACTATAAGATTCTAACCTTTGATGAAGTCGACATCATAAAAAAGACCAAGACACATGCAAAACAGTTAATTGAACGGACCAATTTATAATTTTGTGAAAAAAGAGGAGCAAATATGAGTGCATTTAAAGCGGTTGACTATATAAATGATGAGCTTCACCTCATCGATCAAAGAGCCCTTCCAATTGAGAAGTTGACGATTCGTTGTAAGACATTAGAAGAAGTTGTTTTTGCTATCAAGGACATGATCGTCAGAGGTGCACCTGCTATAGGCGCAACGGCTGCTTACGGCATGTTGATTGGTGCTAAAGCATTTGGAAGTGAATTGACGCTGACGAAACTCATCGAAGTAAAGGGCATTCTCGATGCAAGTCGTCCAACGGCTGTTAACCTCATGTGGGCAACAGATCGAATCGTCAAGAAAGTAGAGACTAGCGGAATCGTCAATGTTGCAAAAATGCTTGAGTGTATTGAAGCGGAAGCACACGCGATTTTTAACGAGGATGCACAGCACTGTAAAGCGATGGCTGAATTTGGGAACACACTGATAGAAGTGGGTGATACAATCCTCACACATTGCAACACAGGTGCGCTTGCTACCGTAGCATACGGCACAGCTCTTGGCGTTATACGTGAAGCGCATGCGACTGGAAAGAACATTCACGTCTATGCTGATGAAACACGTCCAAGACTTCAAGGCGCCAAATTGACAGCTTGGGAGTTGATGGAAGAAGGCATCCCGTCAACGCTTATTCCTGACAGTGTCGCTGCGACCTTGATTAGAGATGGCAAAATAGATAAGATTATCGTTGGTGCGGATCGCATAGCGAGCAATGGCGACACGGCCAATAAAATAGGAACCTTCATGTTATCTGCACTCGCGAAAGTTTACGGCGTGCCGTTTTACGTCGCTGCACCTACGACGACAATCGACTTTGAAATGGCTTCAGGTGATGCTATTGAAATTGAAGAGCGTGACCCAACAGAAGTCACACATGTTGGTAGTGTTCGCGTTGCACCCGTTGGAATGCCAGTGTATAACCCCGCATTTGACGTTACACCAAACGAAAACATAACAGCGATTATCACGGAAAAAGGCATCGTTATGCCCCCTTATGTTGCCAATATCGCAAAATTGAGAGGTTGACATGAGAAAAGCAATTATCGGCGGAACAGGTGTTTATGATGCTTTTGAACATGCAGAGACACAATCAATCTTAACGGCATATGGTGAAGTGACGTATGATCTTATCACGACAGAGGGACTAGAAATTGTGTTTTTAGCCAGACATGGAAAAAAACACGATTTACCGCCACATAAAATCAACTATCGTGCAAATATGATGGCGCTCAAAATGTTGGAAGTCGATGAAATATATGCAACCTGCGCTGTAGGTTCGATGAATGACAATTTTGAGCCAGGAGAAGTCGTTCTCATCACAGACTTTTTGGATTTTACCAAAAATCGCGTTCAGACCTTTTTTGAGGGCGGTGACACGCGTGTTGCACATGTCGAGATGACAGATCCATATTGCATGTCATTGCGAAAGCGCTTTGAAGAAAGTGTATCGGAGTATGGCATCGATTATAAAGGTGAGGCGATCTATGTTTGTACAGAAGGCCCGAGATTTGAGACAGCTGCTGAGATTAGAATGTATCGTCAAGTTGGCGGCGATGTCGTTGGAATGACTAACATTCCAGAGAGCGTCCTTGCAAAAGAGCTCGGTTTATGCTATTCTGCGGTAGGCGTTATTACAAATTGGTGCACAGGCATCGAAGGCAAGGTCATTGAAGGGCATCAAATCGATGCTTCAATGCAAAAGAACAAAGCGCAGTTGACGCAGTTGTTCGTCAAGCTGCTCAAAGCTTCTGATTCTGAGCGCTTTTGCCGCTGTGATAGGTCCTTGATTATTTTATAAATGGAGGCATGATATGTCATTAAAACATCAAATTGCAAGAAAAGATATTATAGATGCAAGTTTAACCATACTAAAATCGGCGCTTGTTATCGGCACATGGGGCAATCTCAGTGTGCGCATCACTGGTGAAGATCTCGTCGCCATCACACCTACCGGTGTCGACTATGAGAAACTCTTGCCTGAAAATATTCCGATTGTGGATATGGAAGGCAATCTCATCGATGGCAATATGATTCCATCCATTGAATTACCGATGCATCTTGAAATCTATAAAAATAGACCAGATATCAATGCGATTGTTCATACGCACTCTGTTCATTGTACTGCCATGGCTATTGCCAGAAAACCAATACCAGCTTCTTGTGAAGATCTCGTTCAAATCGTCGGTGGCGACGTGAGAGTATCAGAGTATAGACTTCCAGGTTCTGTGGACCTTGGCAAAGTTGTGGTAGACGCACTTGTCGGTAGACAAGCTGTGATTCTCGCAAATCATGGCCTTCTTGCTG
>CAYLNI010000115.1:0-1399 GCA_964384705.1 uncultured Fusibacter sp. | reverse complement strand
AACGATGAAAATAGCGTTTATTGGTGAGAAGTCGGCACAAGCGACGCTCCTTGCCGCAAATTTAGGCGGTGCAGTATCTTTGAGCGAAGAAGACTGTGTCTTTATGCGTGATTTCTATCTCAATAAGTATGGTCAAAGATAGGCAAATTTGTATAAAGTGATAGTATTATAATTATTCGGAATCCGTCACAATATTACAAGCGTGTGACAAATTCAAAAATAGGTTGCACATATAAAAAAATTGATATATTCTATTTCTAGGTTCAAATACCGATAGGCGGTATTTGAGAAAATTTAAAGAAGGAGGTTATAAGCGATGATGAACACAATTTTTAGAAACTCTAACAAATTAGACACTGCACTCTTCGGATTTAACGCTATCAGTGCGTCTATTTATCAATCAAATAAGTTTATAGCCTGCGGAAGATTCAATTCTTAATGATTCAAATCATATGATTAAATCTAACCACAGGCTGATGTCTGTGGTTTTTTATTTAAATTAGGGAGTTTATATCTCGATTTTTATTTAGCCACGCTTGCGTGGCTTTTTTATTTGGAAGTTCACAGACAGTATTAAAAAAGGAGGTCGTATCAACTATGAAAAACATATTCAAGTATTTGAAAGGATATAGAGCCGCATTTTCACTGGCTATCTTTTCAATCGTCATCGCAACCGCCATGCAACTCGCTACGCCTATTTTAATCAAATACGCTGTGGACTCGGTAATTGGAGATGTTCCCGCTGGAAATTTACAATTTTTAATGGATGCATTTGGCAAGAATTTATTGATGGTCGTATGGATCATCGTTGCAATCAATTTTATCAGAGGTGTATTTTTATTCTTAAAAGGGGTACTTTCAAGCTATGCGGCAGAAAATATCGCTCAGAATATGAGGGATTCGCTATATAGGCAAATTCAATACATGACTTATGAGCATCACACGAAAAAAGAAACCGGTGACATGATTCAACGCTGTACGTCAGATGTTGAAACCATCCGAAGATTTCTAGGTGTTCAAATTGTCGACCTTGGCAGGATTATCTTTATGGTATTCTTGTCAGTGGCAATTATGCTTACTCTAAATGTAAAACTCACACTCTATGCGGTTGCGTTGATTCCGATTCTATTTGGTTTTTCTTATGTCTTTTTCACAAAAGTACAGAAAAACTTTCTCAAATCAGATGAAGCAGAAGGCAAACTCACAACGGTTCTTCAGGAAAACTTGTCCGGTGTGAGGGTTGTACGTGCATTCGGTAGAGAGAAGTACGAGATCGATAAATTCGAAGAGGTGAATCAAACTTACAAGAAAACTACCTATCGACTTATCGAAATCCTCGCCATGTTTTGGTCATCATCAGACTTGATCACACTTTTTCAAAGTGGTGTCGTCTTGATCG
>CAYLNI010000114.1:8592-9239 GCA_964384705.1 uncultured Fusibacter sp. | reverse complement strand
GGATGCCATCAAGAGAATCCATGCGATCACGGAAACCGTATTGAATCTCGAAGCGCGTTTCAAGCTTTATGAAGATTTCAAAGCGACGCGAATAAACGATTTGATTAAATTGGTTTCAGAAGAGATGACCGATGACAGCAAAAATAAAAAAACGCTTCAAGTGGCGTTAAGAGATCGTGAAAGACTTGGCAGCACCGTTTTGCAAGGGGAAGGTATCCTGTTGCTCCATACTAAATCAGCTGCAATCACAAACATAAGTTTTACCATTTGGCGCTTCAAGTCGCCAATATATCATAATCTTGAAAGGACTACTGAGACGATTCTTGCCGCAGTTGTCATGCTCATCCCACTAGATGTAACAGAGATACAAATCGATATCATGAGTCAGCTCAGCAAAGCTCTCGTTGAAGAGGAAACGTTTATCGACAAAATCAAACAAGCTAGTGAATCGGAGTTAAAGCACTTTATTAAATCAATTCTGCACAATTGGTTGTCCAAAAATATGAAGACCGGAGGTCTCATATGATGGATAAATTACAACATATTGGCAGATTTCTTAGTCGAATGGTCATGCCCAATATCAGCGCATTCATCGCATGGGGCATACTGACCGCCGTTTTCAATCAAGATGGCTGGTTTCCAAATTC
>CAYLNI010000114.1:0-8582 GCA_964384705.1 uncultured Fusibacter sp. | reverse complement strand
ATGAGGTCATCATAAAGCCCTTTATCTTTTATGCACTGCCCATCCTCGTGGCCTTTACGGGTGGTAAAGTCATAGATGGCACACGAGGTGGCGTCATAGGCGTCATCGGAACGATGGGACTCATAGCTGGATCCGATATTCCGATGTTCATAGGCGCAATGATTATGGGTCCTTTTAGTGCGTGGGTGTTAAAGAAGCTCGACCATGCGATCAGGCGTTACATTCCCACAGGTTTCGAAATGCTGATTACGAATTTTTCAGCAGGTATATTGGGTACGTTACTGGCGATACTTGCTTATGAAGCGATAGGTCCTCTGATTTTATTTCTCAATACGATCATCGAAACAGGTGTGACTTTCGTACTTGATAAAGGCGTTTTGTTTCTGGTTTCACTCTTTATTGAACCTGGAAAAGTCCTGTTTTTAAACAATGCGATCAATCACGGCATACTCGGACCTTTGGGGATTCAAGATGCGCTTATCAATGGCGAATCGATCTTTTTCCTTTTGGAGACGAATCCTGGGCCGGGTTTAGGTGTCTTACTCGCTTATTGGTTTTATAGCAAGGGCGCTGCCAAAAATAATGCACCAAGTGCGATGATCATCCACTTTTTTGGAGGCATCCATGAGATTTATTTTCCCTATGTCATCATGCACCCAGCACTATTTGGTTCTGTGATACTAGGTGGTATGAGTGGCATCTTTACGTTTGAAATGCTTGGTGCTGGTATGACTGCAACACCGTCACCTGGCAGTATAGTGGCTTTGCTGGCATTGGCACCAAAATCAAAAGTGATTGCCGTATTAGCAGGTGTGCTTGTCTCGACCACAGTGTCTTTTCTTATCAGTTGTGTGATACTTAAACGAAGCAAGAAGTGGGAAGAGGCCGAACCTGAAGATAAAGTGGACACGTTGATTCCCGACTTTTTGAAAGGGTATCAAGGCGACTATAAAATATCCAAAATCACATTTGCTTGTGATGCTGGCATGGGCTCTAGTGCTTTAGGTGCTTCGCTTCTTGGAAAACTCGTCAAGCAGCATGGGCTAGAGCTACCTGTTATAAATGTACCAATTGACGCAATACCAACAGATTCAGATCTTGTCATCACATACGTCGATTTGTTGACAAGGGCAAGAAAACAAGCACCAAGAGCACTCCATATTGGAATAAAGGACTTTTTGGATAAAGAAGTCTACGATCAACTCTTAACCGCCATAAAGGCATATTGTGTTATTTCGGAGGTAGAAATGGAAATCAAACACCCAACAGAAATTTTAATGAAGGCGAATATCGTCTTAAACAGAGCCTCGGTTAGCATGAGCGAAGCCATAGAACATGCAGGTGAGCTCCTTTACAAAAGCGGGTATGTAGAAGAAAGTTATATCAAAGGCATGCATGCAAGAGAAGAAAAATTTTCAACTTATATCGGAAGTAACGTTGCAATCCCACATGGCGAGAACGGTGTAAAAGACAGCATTTTAGCTTCAGGTATCGTCGTTGTGCAATATCCAGATGGTGTAAGCTTTGGAGAAGGTAAATTGGCAAAACTGGTAATCGGTATCGCGGGCAAGGGCAATGAACACATCCAGCTTTTAGCGAATATCGCCGAAGCGATTGAGGATGAAGAGATTCTGGGCCGCATGTTAGAAACGCAGGATCCTAACTATATTTATGAATTGTTCTCAAGTGAAGGGATGTTACAAGTATGATAGTGACAATCACATTAAATCCGGCGATAGATAAAACGATAGAACTCAGCGATTATACGATTGGCGAACTCAACAAAGTCGATAAATGGATTCAGGATCCAGGTGGCAAAGGCATCAATGTCTCTAAAGTCGTTGAATCATTGGGTGGCAAAAGTATTGCGACAGGATTTGTCGGTGGCAGTGCAGGGCTTTACATTGAAAACGCGCTAAAGGATTTAGGCATTGCAAATGACTTCGTCCAAATCGCCGACATGACGCGAACAAATTTAAAAATATTCGATAAGCAAACGAAAGAGACGACAGAAATCAACGAGCCTGGTCCTTTTGTCTCGGAAGCTGATATTAAAGCGCTCATCGACAAAGTCGAGGCGTTGATCAAGCCGCCATGTGTCGTGGTTATCTCAGGCAGTGCGCCAAAGTCGGTGCCAGATGATGTCTATGAAACCTTAGTAGCTGTTGCTAAAAGCAAAGGGGCAAAAGTCTTTTTAGATGCTTCTGGACTTGCCTTTAAGGCTGGCTTAAAAGGTAAGCCTGATTTCATCAAGCCCAACAAGCATGAACTTGAAATTTATTTTGGAAGAAACATAGAGACAGATGAAGATTTGAAAACGGCAGGTCACCACTTTGTGGATTTAGGCGTCGATCACGTGTTTATATCCTTGGGTAAAAAAGGCGCATTTTATGCAAACAAGGAAAAGTCCTTGAGACTTAGACCACTACGAGTGGATGCGCATAGCAGTGTTGGTGCAGGCGACGCCTTTGTTGGTGCATTTGTCTATGCCTATGACCACGAGTATGAAGTGGAAGAGATGCTTAGACTTGCCATAGCAACCAGTGCAGGTGCAGTGATGACCATTGGTACCAAACCGATGAACGTCGAATGGATCATGAGTCAGATCGATCGCGTCGTCATAGATTATATTTAGGAGGCAATATGAAAACGAGAGCAGTGAGAATGTACGGGATGGACGACCTTAGATTGGAAACGTTTGATCTCCCTGAAATAAAAGAAGACGAAATACTCGTCAAGGTTGTATCGGACAGTATCTGTATGTCGACTTACAAAGCAGTCAAGCAAGGCAAAAATCACAAACGCGTGCCAGAAAATGTCGCGGAGCATCCTGTGATCGTCGGCCACGAGATGGCAGGTGTCATCGTAGAAGTCGGTAAAAAACACTCGGAGCAGTTCAAACCTGGTATGAAATTTTCACTTCAACCTGCGTTGAATTATAACGGAAGCCCTTATGCGCCTGGTTATTCTTATGAATTCTTCGGAGGCAATGCCACTTATAATGTGATACCGGCAGAAGTTATGGAACTCGGTTGCTTACTTATCTATGAGGGCGACAGCTTCTATGGGGCATCTCTTGGCGAACCGATGTCATGTATCATCGGTGGCTATCATGCCAACTACCATACTGTGCCATATAAATATGAGCATGTGATGGGCACCAAAAAAGGTGGCAATATCGCGATACTGGGTGGCGCGGGCCCAATGGGTCTCGGTGCTGTTGACTATGCACTCGCTATCGACAATAAGCCAGCTAAGATCGTCGTTACAGATATCAGCGACGACCGTTTAAATAGAGCGGCAAAGTTCATCACGCCTGCCTATGCGGCTTCTAAAGGCGTCGAACTCTTATATGTAAACACAGCGAATTATGATCAGCCAATTGAGCACTTAAAAGGTTTAACCGATGGACACGGCTATGACGACGTATTCGTCTACGCACCGGTTGTCCCACTCGTGGAGCAAGGCGATCAGCTTTTAGCGTATGATGGCTGTATGAATTTCTTTGCAGGGCCTACTGATACGAAATTTACAGCGCCTATCAATTTGTATAATGTACACTACAACAACACACATATCATGGGCTCTACTGGTGGCAACACTGAAGACCTCATCGAAGCGCTTGATCTATCAGCGAAAAACCTGATCAACCCGTCTGTTATGTTGACGCATATCGGTGGACTAGACTGTACAATCGACGCTGTGATGGATTTGCCAAATATCCCAGGTGGCAAAAAGCTCGTTTACAACCATATCGACATGCCACTTACGGCAATAGATGATTTTGCTAAACTTGGCGAAACTGATCCGCTCTTTAAAGCGCTTGCTGAGCTCGTTGAAAAGCACAGTGGCCTTTGGAACGCAGAAGCGGAAGCTTACTTGCTAAACTACTTTAACGCATAGGATAAAGTTGAATGACTAACGGATGAATGATTATAGATGAGGTGCTAGATGAAAATTTATGAATTTGAATTAAAGAATGAGCATGGCTTACATGCAAGACCTGCCGGGTTATTTGTGCAAGTCAGCGGCAAATATCAAAGTGCGATAAGCCTTCATAAAGGTGAATTAAAAGTTAACGGCAAGAGCTTGCTCGGTCTTATGAAGATGGCGGCATCAAAGGGAGACCGTATAAAACTTGAAATTGACGGTGCCGATGAAGAAGAGGCATTGACGTCTTTGGTCCAATTGATTGATAACAATTTTGATGAGTAAATAAAGAAAAAAAAAATCGCGCCACGCATCAAATGAAGATTTGAGACGTATGGCGCAATTTTTTTGTCATTGACATCAAATTGAATTCGAGTTTAATCGCCACAAAAAGGGTATATTACTTTTGAGGTGATTCCATTGAGTATGAGTTTTCCACTGGAATTTAAAACCGGATTTTTCAAAATTGAAACATGCCTGCTAAAAATTGATAGCAAATCTTCGCAACTGATTTTTGAATTTCACCAAAGCAAAGTCGCATATTTTGTTGAATATGAGAATATCAAAAAAGTATATTATAACCCTAAAATGCGACACGAACTGGCGTTTCAAACACTACATGATGATTATATCGGCTACATGCACAAAGAAGAAGTGCAGCGTGGCGTTGTCGATTTCCTAAAAGTCGAGTTTGGCGAAAAATTCAAGGAAATCAATGTGCCGGTATAAACTACTTGCTCTAATTAATCGCAGCTATAAATCCGAGAGCGTCCAATCAATGGGCGCTTTTCCATTAGCCAATAAAAAGTCATTTGTCTTCGAAAATGGCTTGCTGCCATAAAAGCCTCTATAAACTGAAAGTGGGCTCGGATGTGGCGCCATTAGAATCAGATGCTTTGTGTTCGTGATGAGTTTTGCCTTATCTTGAGCCGGTTTGCCCCAAAGCCAGAATACGACGGGATCTTGTCTATCGTTGATGCTTCGGATGACTTGATCGGTAAATGTTTCCCACCCCTTGCCACGATGTGAATGTGCCTCACCAGCGCGAACGGTGAGGACGGTGTTTAACAAAAGGACACCTTGCTCTGCCCAGTGTTTGAGGTAGCCGTGCATTGGTATTTGGACGCCCATGTCGTCGTGAAGCTCTTTATAGATGTTGACGAGCGAAGGTGGCGCAGATATTCCAGGTTTTACACTAAATGATAGACCATGCGCTTGGCCGGGGCCGTGATAAGGGTCTTGACCAATCAGTACGACTTTTAAACTTGAAAAAGGCGTATATCTAAAGGCGTTGAATATATCATTTTTGTCTGGATAGATAATTTGTGTATGATACTCGTTCATTAAAAAAGTATTTAAGGATTGAAAATAACCTTTTTCAAATTCTGAACCAATGATTTGTGTCCAGTCGTTATCTAGTTGTGCGATGCTTAGAAGTTCTGCCATATGATCCCCCCGTAATAAAGTCGTGCGATTTATTATAACATATACGCTTTCAAAATTATGGCGCATTTTTTACCGATATCCAGTAGAATAATAGTAGAAGAAAGTTACAGGAGGTGTCACGATGTGCGGTAGGTTTTACCTCGATGCAGATGCGGAATTTCTGCTCAACTATTTTAGAATCCAATATGAACCAAAAGTGATTATAGAGCATCCACTCATTTTTCCTACACAAAGTAGCCCTGTGGTCATAGAGAGTAAGGGCGATAGGCGATTGGGCCTCATGAAATGGGGATTCAAGTTGCCAAATAGCGCCAGACCGATTATAAACAGCCGCTCTGAGACCATTCATGAGAAAAAAATGTTCAAAGAAGCTTTTGAAAAAAGGCGTTGCATCGTGCCTGCCAGTGGTTTTTTTGAATGGTCGGATTACACGGATCAGAAACCGAAGCCACAGTTTAAAGTATCTATCCCTGACCAGCCCATCATGTGCATGGCAGGCATCTACACGAAAAGTATCGACGCCTCTGGTCAAATGGAATGGGTCTTTTCGATTGTCACGCGCGATGCAAATGCAGACATGAAAGCGATTCACCCAAGGATGCCTTTGATGCTTGGCGCGGATGAAATTGCCAGTTGGCTGAGCCAAGAGACGCAACTGCCAAAGCTAGAAGCGCTTCTCAGAGTGGACATTGGCAGACTTAACATCGTACAGACGTGACGCAGAAACATCGTACAGACTTGACGCAATCTCTTGACAGCCAAATTAACGTGTGCTAAAATACCAACAATAACCGATGAACGAAAAAGTACAAAATGTAGAAATCAAGCGAGCAGGGGATTGGTGTAAGCCCTGTATGGAAGCATTTTTGGAAAGACATTCGCGAGGTATGTGCTTGAAAGCAAGTAGAGTACATCGGCTTCCACCGTTATCAGGAACTGAGAGGACTGTTTAAGTCAACGAGGATGGCACCGCGGATTAACCTTCGCTCCTATTTTGGAGTGAGGGTTTTGTTGTTTTTCGGGTGTCATATTGACGGTTTACAGTTGAATTAGGGTGGCACCGCGTGATAACCACGCCCCTTTGAACTTAACGTTCGAGGGGCTTTTTTGCGCCTCGATATAATCGAAAGGAGCAGAATTATGAATCAACAAACAGAGCAACAAATGAGTCGCATCATGATCTCAGAAGTCAGCCATTTGCAAAGGAAGCAAGTAAAGCTATGTGGCTGGGTACATCGCATTCGCAAGTTAAAGCATGTCACCTTTTTGATAGTGAGAGACCGAACGGGACTCATACAGTGCGTCCTTGAACAAGAAATTGAAACGGAGTTGACTCTAAATCCAGAAACGGTTGTCTGCCTAAATGGCTCAGTCGTTGAAGGCAAAAACGCATATGGCCATTATGAAATTCAAGTCAATCATTTAGAGGTCCTCAATACCTCAGAAGCACTATTGCCGATACAAGTCAACCTCGATACAGTGGACGTTCAACTCGACACGCTGCTCGAGCATCGCGTACTTGGGCTTAGACATCCAAAAGAGAAGGCGATTTTTATGATTCAGTCGCGTATTGCCCAGTATTTTGCAGCATTTCTAACGGGTGAAGGCTTTATGGAAATCCATACGCCAAAGCTCGTCAAAGAAGGTGCGGAAGGCGGTGCCAATGTTTTCAAACTCGACTATTTTGGGGAAACGGCCTATCTCGCTCAAAGCCCTCAATTCTATAAACAGATGACCGTTATCGCAGGCTTTGAACGCGTCTTTGAAATTGGTTCAGTCTTTAGAGCTGAAACCCACAGCACCAGCAGACATCTCAATGAATATGTCAGCTTGGACTTTGAAATGGCCTTCATCAAAGATGAATACGACCTTATGACAATGGAAACGGCACTATTAGGCTATATCATGCACGCACTTGAAACCTTTGAAAAAGCTGAGCTTGAACGTCTTGGTGTCACATTGCCGATCGTACCGACACATATCCCGCGTATGAAATTGTCCGAAGCCATCGAGATCTTAAAGATCGTATATGGCAAAACCGAGCTGGACGGCGATCTTGACCCTGAAGGCGAGAAGTTGATCAGCGAGCACATATTCAAGGAAACCGGTTCGGAATTTCTATTTTTGACACATTACCCACAAAGAAAGAGACCGATGTATACGATGCCATGTGGCACGGACGAGACCCATAGTTTCGATCTCCTCTTCAGAGGCCTTGAAATAACAACAGGTGGCTGCCGAATTCACCGTTATGAGGCGCTCATTGAAAATATGAAGAAGAAGGGGTTAAACCCTGATGCTTATTCAAGTTATCTTGAGGCATTTAAATATGGCGCGCCGCCACATGGCGGCTTAGCCATAGGACTTGAGCGCTTAACGGCGCAGCTACTCGGATTTTCCAATGTAAGGCGCACGTCGCTATTCCCGAGAGACGGTCAAAGACTCGTTCCGTGATTAATATAATGGTGACTGATATAAATAAAGCGGGCAACCCTTGTGGATAGGGTTGCCCGCTTTTGATATGGATAACGGTAATTCGTTATTTGACTGGGATTGTTACTTCAACTCTGTTTTTGTACGCTTCAGCGACTGCGCCTAAGAAATCGCCATGTGCGTCGCGTAACGACATGGTTGCACCAGTGACAACATCTGCAAGCGCTGCTTTTTCTTCTGCAGTCAATTTCGCATATTTTGCCATGTCAGCTTCATTTGTCGTATCCGCCTTGATTGGGCGACCAGCAGCCGTTGTATTTTTAGCGAACCAGAGTTCCAGTTCGGCAACAGTTTTTCCGACAAAGAACTCTTGGAAGAAGTCCATTTGCTCATACCACTCGTTATCTGGATTCATATGGTAAGAATCGCCACGCTCACGCTTCGTTTGCCATCCAGCAACTTCTGCAACAGCAGTTTCGTTCGTTTGAACTGAAATTCCAGTCACGACACCTGTATCATGTTCTGCGATTGGATAGCCTTCTTTCCCTGGCCAACCTGAGAAGTGTGGCATAGAGGCGCCATCGTAGTTAGGTGTAGATACTTCTACGCCATCAACATAGACGCTGATGATTCTACCGGCCGCATCAAAAGTAGCTTGTGCCATGGCGATATTGAAGCTGTAAACCTGATTGCCGGAAGCGTCTTTACCAGGACCTACTCTAAATGCAAAAGTTTGACCAAGACCTTGATATACTTTTGTGGAAGTAGGTGCT
>CAYLNI010000113.1:0-9310 GCA_964384705.1 uncultured Fusibacter sp. | reverse complement strand
GAAGTTGACACAATCAGCTGATCCAGTTACGGGCTCGGATTTGGCAGAGTTGTTTGGAGTCTCTAGACAGGTAATCGTTCAAGATATTGCCATCATACGGGCAAAAGGCGTACCAGTTCTTGCGACTTCAAATGGCTATTTAATTCAAAATAAGAATGCTCAGGATAAGTTAATTAAGACGTTCGTATCAAAACACAATGGTTTCGAGCGTATGGAAGAAGAGCTTTTAATCATCATAGAATATGGTGGGAAAATCATCGATGTTATCGTGGAACATCCAGTTTATGGTGAAATTGTGGGTACATTACTCATTTCTTCGCGAGAAGATGTAACAAAATTCGTGGAGAAAGTGAAAGCGACCGATTCTAAACCATTGGCATCACTTACTAAGGGCGATCATATCCATACGATAGAAGTACCAAGTGAGAAAGTATTTTTATTGATTATGAAAGAACTAAAAGAAAAAGGGTTTGTTGATTAAACTAAACAATGCAAAATAATATTAATTGATGTAAGTAAAGGAGAGGCTTCTCCTTTTTTTTAGACGACATGTGACAATACATGTGAATTGCCACAAAGCTAGAAAGGACTGATTATACTATGAAAATAAGAAATTACTTAACAAAAACACTAAATGGTATGGCACTTGGCCTATTTTCATCTTTGATTATTGGGCTTATTCTGAAACAAATTGGAGAACTTGCTGGTATTGAAATTTTGGCGAATTTCGGAAAATTTGCGCAGGTTATGATGGGTCCAGCGATTGGTGCTGCAGTTGCCTACAGCGTAAAAGCATCGCCTCTTGGCATCTTTGCATCAATGGTAGCAGGAGCAATAGGTGCAGGAAGTATCAAGTTTTTAGATGCAGGTCAGATGGCGATCACTATCGGTGAACCAATGGGCGCTTTTGTATCAGGTTTGATTGCAGCTGAATTTTCTAAGTTAATTGCTGGAAAGACAAAAGTGGATATCGTTCTCGTACCAGCTGCGACTATCATAGTGGGTGGTCTTGTAGGAATTACCATAAGTCCTGTAATAGCGAGCTTAATGAAGGCACTAGGCCAGGTTATCAATACAGCCACTGAGCTTCAACCGATTCCAATGGGGATCATTGTAGCTGTCATCATGGGCATTGTATTGACATTACCTATCAGTAGTGCAGCATTGGCAATTTCACTTGGTCTTTCTGGAATCGCTGGCGGTGCATCACTCGTTGGCTGCTGTTGTAATATGATAGGTTTTGCGGCCATTAGTTATCGAGAAAATGGTTTTGGTGGCGCAATTGCTCAAGGCCTTGGCACATCCATGCTGCAAGTTCCCAATATCATAAAGAATCCGAAAATATGGATCCCGCCGATCATAGCCAGTGCGATACTGGGTCCTGTCAGTACAACGCTACTTAAAATGGAGAGCAATAGTGTCGGTGCTGGTATGGGGACAAGCGGTCTCGTGGGGCAATTTGGCGCATATGCCGAGATGTCGGACACTGTTAGTACAGCGACGTTTTTCATCATGATTGCTGCGATGCACTTTATATTGCCTGCAATAATATCCCTTGTGATCAGTGAATGGATGCGTAAGAAAAACTGGATAAAATTTGGTGATTTGAAACTTGAGGGTAATAAATAAAAAAAGCATTGTAGAGCAAAACGCTTTACAATGCTTTATTTCACTTTTGGCTCAAAACCGTTACACGGTGCACCAGATGATCGATAGACAACTTCTGAAGGCATGATACGTGACTTGAAACCAAATTTTCTGCAGCCCATAGGATTGTTGTTGTCCCAAGTGACATAATAATTTTTGCACAGTTTGCAATTGATTCTTATCTCTGACATATCAGCCTCTTAACAATAAATATTATAACCTTTTATCTTAGCATTATACAGCGAATTCGAATGCTTATCAATCATGTCGTAAGATGTAAATCCGATTAATATATGCTATAATTGATTATATATAAAATAATGGTGGTGCTTGGTTTGGATAAAAAAAGTAAAATAGGTATTTTTGATTCAGGTCTCGGTGGATTATCTGTGTTACATACGCTCAGTGAATTGTTGCCGAACGAGTCCTTTATATATATTGGCGATTCAAAAAATGCCCCATATGGAACGAAAACTAAAGAAGAAGTCTTTGAATTATCAAAGAAGATTTGTGATGACTTAATAGCTTACGACGTTAAGGCGATTGTCATCGCGTGTAACACAGCAACAAGTGCAGCAGTATCACAATTAAGGGATTTGTATAGCATTCCAATCATTGGTATGGAACCGGCTATAAAACCCGCTTTGAAACAGTCATCTGGACCAGTGGTTGTGATTGCGACAGAGATGACTTTAAAGGAAGAGAAATTCTTGAAGCTTGTCGACACTTTGGATGATGGTTATCGCATCGTTAAGTTACCAGCACCTGAATGGGTGGATTGTGTAGAAAACCACATGGCTGATGTTCAATATGTTGAGACTTGTGTCGATTCGTTTTTAATGCAGCATATTCCAAAAGCTCAGAACATCGTCCTAGGTTGTACGCATTATATTTTTCTTAAAGATTACATTCGCAGTTATTATGATGATAAAATAGAAATCTTTGATGGCAATGTTGGCACGGCTCTACAACTTAAGAACACGTTGGAATCACTAGACTGTTTGGCAGAAGAAAAAGAAACGACTGATACTGAAAGGATCGTTGTTTTCAACACAAAATCGGAGGATAATGTAACCAAATCATATAATATGTTGGCGGCATTGGGAAAGGGTATCTAAATGGATCCGAAACTGATTGAATTAGTTAATGATAAACTCCGTCTCATCTTGGATGAGGCGGTTTTTGATGAACAATCTGAATTGATTTTCAAGTTCCATTATGGAATAGATTGTAAGCGATTGGAACCAAAAGCGATTTCAAAAGAATTAAAAGTATCACTTAAAAAAATGAAAATAGAACTCATAAGAATTGATAATAAAGTGTTCAACATTTTAAAGAAACACGACTTGTTCACTCTTTAGTTGATTTGAATGATGACATAAAGTTGAGGTAAAAATGTCTGTGATTGATTGGTTTTTTGTTGGTATCGTCGTTCTTTTTTTTGCGGTTATCATGTTTTTTTCATGGTCCGATCTGGTGCGCGATATTTTGTATTATAAAGAAAAGAAAAAGAATGTCAAAAGCATGGAAGCACACATAAATAAAAATAAAAAAAGATCGAGTAAAAGACCATGAGATTGTTGAAGGCACTTAATAAAATTAAAGATGCACAATTGATATCATTTCACATGCCTGGTCATAAAAATGGCAGATTCCTGTTTAATGGTGCTGAGCCTCTACTTGCTTATGATATCACTGAGATTCCTGAAGCAGACCACCTACACGATGCACAGGGCTGTATCTTAGAAACAGAACAAATGCTTGCGGCACTTTATGGCGCCCATCGTTCGCGAATACTTGTCGGCGGTAGTACGGTTGGCATTTTAAGTATGATTTTAGGAACGACGCAGCCAGGCGACAAAATTTTGTTGAACAGAAACGCGCATAAGTCCGTTTACAATGCAATCGAAATGAATGGCTTAATACCCGTTTATCTCTTTCCAGAAATGGATGATTACCTCGGTATCCCTACGGATTTAAGAATCAATAACCATAACTTTGAACAAGATGTTAAGATTTGTGTTTTGACCTATCCAACGTATGAAGGGTTATGTTATTCTATAAAAGATATAATCGATAAGTGTCATGCGCTTAATATTCCAGTCTTAGTGGATGAGGCTCATGGTGCGCACTTGTTTCTACATGAAAACGGTCCTAAGTCCTCATTAGATCTTGGTGCGGATCTTGTCGTTCAAAGTTTTCATAAAACGTTGCCAGCCATGACACAGACGGCAGGTCTTCATTTTTCTAAACAATCGATACTTACGGATTATCAACTATCTAGAGTGGATTGGTATCTGAAAAGCCTGCAATCAAGCAGTCCGTCATATTTACTTATGGCCTCTATAGACAGCATGTTGGACGTGATTCATGATGTTGGCATGACACGCTCACAAGCCCTTTCGGTTCAGATAGAATCTTTATATGAAACAATTGATGCATTGAATTGTATCGGAACACACAGATTTGATTCTATGGATATAACAAAAATTATATTGACGATCAAGAAGGAATACTATAAACCAGGTGTTTCAGATGGGTACACGATGTCTCATAAGTTGAGATATGACTATGGCATCCAATCGGAATACGATTCAAAGACAATGGTACTTCTGATGACGAGCTTTTGTAATGAGGCTGATGACTTTGAAGCATTAAAGGACGCTCTGATTGCGCTGGATCGTCATATGATGAATCAAGTTAGTGATTATGACGCTGTAGAAGATGCCTCAGTCAATTATAAAGCGATTTATGATGCCATTGCATCTAAAGAAACGTATAAGATACGTGCATATGAAGCAGTTCAACTCCCGTACACTTCAGTGCCGATTGAGGACTCTATCGGTGCAATATCTGCGGAGTACATCATACCTTATCCGCCTGGCATACCCATTTTAGTTCCAGGTGAACGAATTCATTTGGAAACGCTTAAGTTATTTAAATCAGAGAAAACAAACATTAATGTCCTAAAATAGATGATCGAGGTGAAACATGAATAAAGTAAAACATGAGATTTTTGAATGGGTCCAAGCGATACTTATAACACTGGTTATATTTTTGATCTACAACTTCTTTTTTGCGACAACAACTGTCTACAACACATCTATGTACCCGACACTTGTTGAAAAAGATATGCTCTTTATGGTTAAGTTAGGAAGCATGGAGCAAGGTGACATTGTTTCATTTAAATCTGAATTGACTTTAACGCAGGACGATTATGACAACTTGAATTTTATTCAGAAGATTCTTCATAAAGAAGGTGAGAGAAAAAATCTGATAAAACGCGTCATTGCTGGTCCAAATGATACGATTGAGATTACTGATGGTGTCGTCAAAGTAAATGGCGTCACAATAGATGAACCGTATATCAGTACAGCGACGAATAAGAATGTATCTCTTCAGACGATTCCTGAAGGACAGTTCTTTGTCATGGGCGACAATAGAAGTGTCAGCTATGATAGTCGGGACTTAGGGTTTGTTGCAGAGGATGACATAATTGGTAAAGTGGTCTTTAGGTTCATGCCGCTCAATAAAATTGGAATTGTGAATTAACTGACATTTTTGTGGTATAATTAAGATAACAATAATAAATTTCCGCGAATAGGAGGGATTTTATGAAACTGATCATAGCTATCGTACATGATGAAGACGCACATTCACTTGTTAAAAAATTGAATGCTTCTGATTTTGGTGTTACGAAACTCGCATCAACAGGTGGATTTTTGAAGTCGGGCAACACGACATTGATCATCGGAATCCCAAAAGAGCGTGTGGATGAAGCCATAAAAATTATAGAAGAAACATGTAAGACAAGAAAAGAAATTACAACCACAACCTCTCTTATGGGTGATAATAGTGTCATGGGCATGCCTCTAGAAATCTCTGTAGGTGGCGCAACAGTGTTCGTCATCGATGTAGAGAATTACTTGAAATTGTAGTAGGTTTTTGATGACTAAGATTGTTGATTTTTTTAGCGATGCACTCAAAAAAGGCCACTTGTCTCACAGCTATTTGATATCGGGTACCGAAAATTTAGAACTTGCTAAAACAATTGCAAAGAACATTCTTTGTAGACAGGAACACACAGGTTGTGGTTCCTGTTCGTCTTGTCTAAAGCTCGCTTCTGACAATCATCCTGACCTTATGGTCGTCGTTCCGGATGGTGCTTCAATTAAAAACGCTCAAGTAGAGGCGTTTCAAGAGTTTATCTTTATTAGACCGTTCGAGAGTAAGCGCAAAATCGTCATTTTTAACGAAGTGCATCTTATGACTGAGCGCGCTCAGAATCGGATTCTAAAGGTCTTAGAAGAACCGCCTGAATATGCGGTGTTCATACTCATGACGCAGCAAATGGAGTCATTATTGGAAACTGTTTTATCAAGATGCCAAATTATCAGTGCGGATGCATCCTATTCACCACTGATGGATCCAGTATTATTGTCTAAAGCTTTTGAGCTCATACATGGCATCGAGAAACAGGATGCTGGGCGCGTGTTGGAATTTGGCGCTTATATGAAACAAGAAAAGACTCAAATCACGTCATTTTTGTCGCAGATTACTGCGATTTTAAGAGATATATTGATTTTTAGGGAAACACATAATTATCAATTGATTAGTACAGAGAATTTCTCTATACTAAATTATAAGGAACAACTTGGCAAACTCGCGATGAACATATCCAGAAAGAAGAATATTGAGTTAATATTTCTAATAGAAGAGATTGATCAAAGAATCAAGAGTAATATGAATTTTGATTTAACAGTGGATAAACTGTTATTTAAATGTATTGAAAGGGAGGCATAAATGATCACTGTAGTAGGTGTGAGATTCAAAAAGGCCGGAAAAATATATTATTTCGATCCACTTAATGTTCCGGTAAATAAAGGCGACCATGTGATTGTTGAAACCGCCAGAGGGATAGAATACGGTGAATGTGTTATTGGCAAGCGAGATATTTCAGAAGAGCAGATCGTAAGCCCACTTAAACCAGTACTTCGCGTATCCACCGAGGAAGATGATACAAATCATAAGAACAATAAAATTAAAGCTCAAGAAGCAATGAAAGTTTGTCATGAAAAGATCAAACTGCATGAACTTGATATGAAGCTTATTGATGTTGAGTATACATTTGACAACAACAAAGTAATCTTTTACTTTACAGCCGATGGCCGTATCGATTTTAGAGAACTTGTTAAAGACCTTGCTGCAATTTTTAGAACGCGTATCGAACTGAGACAAATCGGCGTGCGCGACGAATCAAAGATGGTGAAAGGTTTAGGACCATGTGGTCGTGAAATATGTTGTGGCAGCTGGTTAGGCGATTTCGCGCCAGTATCTATCAAGATGGCAAAAGATCAGAATTTATCGCTTAATCCTGTTAAGATTTCCGGACTCTGTGGGCGTTTGATGTGTTGTTTGAAATACGAATACGACACCTATGTTCAAATCAGAGTTGGGATGCCGAATAGAGGCGATAAAGTCAAAACACCTGAAGGCACTGCGGTTGTCGTGGATACGAATATTTTACTTGAACAAGTCAGAGTTAGACATTATCTTAAAGACAAACCAAATGAACTCAGTGAAGACATTGTTCCTTACACGAAGGAGCAAGTTAAAGTGATTGAAGTCAATAGAAACGCACCACCGGTACCATCGGTCATCGTTGATGCTGGGCCGATTGATTTTGCAGAACTTAAAAAGCTTGAAGATTAAACACGAAGATTAAACACAAAGACGTTTTGAAATTTAAGCATTTCAAAGCGTCTTTTTATGAGTGAGGCTATTGATGGACAACCTGAATAACGAAGTAGAATTGAAAGAACATGAGAGAATTGATGACCTGCAGCTAGGTGGTCTTCGAATCATTCAAGATCCGAAAGGCTTTTGTTTTGGCATCGACGCCGTTTTGCTCAGCAATTTCATCAAACTCAAACCAAGTGATGAAGTCGTTGAATTTGGAACGGGAACGGGGATCATCCCGATTTTGCTCACGGGCAAATCAACTTTTAGAAAAATACATGCTTTTGAAGTGCAACATGAAGTCGCTCAAATGGCAAGCCGAAGTGTGCGCCTCAACAAGTTATGTGATAAGATAGAAATTATTGAAGACAATCTGACACAGTCGAGCAAGTATTTCGAGAGTGGCGTCATGGATGTTGTCTTTAGTAACCCACCCTATATGTCTGGTGAGGGGGGCATAAAAAATGACCACACCCTTAAAGCGATTTCAAGGCATGAGGTACTTTGCTCCCTTGAAGATATCATCGCAAATGCCAGCAAACTGTTAAAACATAGAGGCAAGTTTTATATGATTCATCGTCCGAATCGATTGGTGGATATCGTCGCGCTTTGCAGACAATATAAACTGGAACCAAAAGAAATTCGTATGATTCAGCCTTATTATGACAAAAGACCAAATATATTTTTAATCATGTGCTCTAAAGGTGGTCAGTCAGATTTAAAATTTCTCGACCCATTGATCGTCTATGAAAAGGATGGCAGTTATACGGCTGAGATTCATGATATATATGGGATGGAGAACATTACTGTATTCAAAAAGGATGTGAAATAATGTCTGGTAAATTGTTTTTATGTGGCACACCAATAGGCAATTTAGAGGATATCACCTATAGGGTCGTATCGACGTTAAAAGCCTGTGACGTGGTCTATGCAGAGGATACTCGCCATTCTATACGTCTACTCAATCATTTTCAAATCAGCAAGCCCCTTCACAGCTATCATGAGCATAACATGGGTCCTGCTGGTAAAGAGATCATGGAAAAACTCAAGCGCGGGGAGCAAATCGCACTCGTGACAGATGCTGGTATGCCTGGTATCTCTGATCCTGGTGAAGCACTCGTCAAATTATGTATTGAAAACGAGCTCGACTTTGAAGTCATACCTGGTGTTACGGCCTTTACTACGGCTTTGGTTGGCTCAGGACTTGATACGTCACGGTTTGTATTTGAAGCTTTCTTAAGTCGTGATAAAAAGCAAAAACGTGCACTTCTTGAAAAAATCAAGAAAGAAACACGCACGATCCTCTTTTATGAGTCGCCACATCGACTTAAAGAGACTTTGAAAGTGATGCAAGAAGTGCTTGGCGATCGAAAGCTCGTGCTCGCAAGAGAACTGACTAAGAAGTTCGAAGAATTTAGACGCGGAACAATTGAGTCTATCCTGACTTACTATGAATCACACGAAATAAAAGGTGAGATTGTATTAGTTGTCGAAGGCTATCAAGAAACTGAATCGGACCTAATCGTTTACAATCCACAGGAATCCGCGAAGGAACATGTCATGCGGTTAATTGCTGAAGGCATCGACAAGAAAGAAGCTATGAAGATTGTGGCCACTGAAAGAAAAATAAAGAAAACGGAAGTTTATGCAGTGTTAATCGAGGATTAAACGAGGAAGAATATTGCATATTCACATTTCAAAAAAATATAAAAGCACGGACCCAATTCGGTCTGTGCTTTGTTTATGATTATACACGCAATTATAAAACTTTGATTTCATCGACACATGATGGGCAGATGTTTTTTCCCTTGATATTTTTAACGCCTTTTGCTTGACCGCAAAAAATACATGCTGGTTCATATTTTTTTAATATAATCGTTTCACCTTCCGTGAAAATTTCCAACGCATCTTTTTCACCGATTGT
>CAYLNI010000112.1:0-9316 GCA_964384705.1 uncultured Fusibacter sp. | reverse complement strand
ATTTGATTTGTTAGAGTCCATTTTTTACTTTGGGTCTATTTTGCAACAGCCCCTTGATTTTTTGATTACAAACTGATTAGGCTTATTTACGTCTTGTTTATGTGATAAATATCTTCAAATCGGAATTATGCAACTTCCTCACTTAAGAATTATGACTGTTGCACCATTACCACCTTCATTGTATGCGGCATCTTCGTATTTTTTAACATGCGGATGGTTTCTAAAATGTTCATGGAGACCTTTTCTAAGAGCACCGGTGCCTTTACCGTGAATAATTCTCACTTGGCTAAGGCTTGAAAGCGCTGCATCGTCAAGATATTTGTCGATAATGGTGATTGCCTCTTCGGTATTGTTACCCCTTACATCAATCTCTGATGAAATGGATGCGCTCTTCGCTGAAAACTCTCTAACTTTGTTGTAGATTTTCTCGTCTTTTTTCTTTTTACTGATCACAACGAGCTGTTTCAAGTTTACATTCATCTTCATTAGGCCCACTTGAACGGTAAGATCCCCTTTGTCATTTGGCAATGAAACCACTGTTGCCTCTTGATTGATGCTCAAAACGCGCACAGAATCACCAACCATGAGATGCTCAGGTGCAAATTCATTGATTGCTTCAGACTTGATGACGGACTCACTTGTTCGATCGATTCCTTCAATAAGGCGTCTACGCATCTCTTCAACATCTTTGTTACGCGATTGATCCACAGTTGTCTTGATGCTTCTAAGTTCTTTGATAATCTCATCGGCTTCATCTTTAGCCTGCTTGAGCAATTCTCTCGCTTCGTCTTTAGCTTTTCGCGTAAGATCATCACGCTGTTTGAGCCACTTATCCTCTTTTTCTTTTAACGAGTTCTTGAGCTTTTCAATTTCTAGACGCATACGGATGGCTTCATCGCGCTCTTGCTCAACTTGCCTTTGGCTCTTTTCAATGTTCGCGAGGATATCTTCAAACCGAATGTCATCCTTATGAATATATTCCTTTGCGTAATTGATGATCTGTTTATCTAGCCCAAGCTTTTGAGAAATCTCAAAGGCATTAGATTTTCCTGGGATACCGATTAAGAGTTTATAGGTCGGGCTAAGTGTTTCAACATCGAATTCAACGCAGGCATTTTCAATGCCGTCTGTGACGATGGCATACTCTTTGAGTTCAGAGTAATGGGTAGTTGCCAACGACCTGATTTGCTTACTTCTAAGCTGATCTAAGATGGCCATAGCAAGTGCTGCCCCTTCTGTTGGGTCTGTCCCTGCACCGAGTTCGTCAAATAACACGAGAGAGTTTGGCGTGACATCACTGAGGATTTTTACGATGTTTGTCATATGTGAGGAAAATGTACTTAAACTCTGCTCAATACTCTGTTCATCACCGATATCGGCAAATACTTCATCGAAAATGGAAAGCTGTGTGCCATAATCGGCAGGTACGTGAAGTCCAGCTTGCGCCATCAACGTGAGCAAACCAACTGTCTTAAGCGTAACCGTTTTACCACCCGTGTTCGGACCAGTACTGAGTACAGATGTAAAATGATCACCCAACCATATATTGGATGGCACGACGATATTTTTAGGCAGCATAGGGTGTCTGCCGTTTTTGATTCTGAATTTCCGTTCTTGATTGATTTCAGGTTCAACTGCCTTCATATCAAGGGCTAACTTACCTTTTGCAAAAAGAAAGTCAATCTTTGACATGGCTTCAATGTTATCACCGATACTTCCAGCGACAAGTGCTACCTCACCTGTGAGCATTCTCAGTATTCGTTCGATTTCCTTTTGCTCATCAATATGAAGTTCTCGAAGCTCATTGTTTAACTCCACAACCGCAAGTGGCTCGATATAAAATGTGCTACCTTTAGCGGATTGATCATGGACTAAACCCTTGACTTGATTTTTATGTTCGCTTTTGACAGGTATGACAAAACGATCTTGCCTAATCGTGATGAGCGAATCCTGAAGGTATTTTTGATAGACCGGCGATGTAATCATAGACTCCAGCTTGTTTCTAATCGCCGTATTTTTACTCTCTATGCTGCGCCTTATTTTTTTTAACTCAGAGGAGGCATTATCTGAAACCAAGGACTCACTAATGATGCAAAGTTCGATGTGTTTCTCAAGCTCCACATGATTATGGATGCGATCGGCAAGACCAAACATGACGGGATAAGTGTCTCTACCAGCTCCATTTGAAGATATATATTTTTTGATCGTTCTTGACGTCCTTAAACTATCACCGATTTCGAGGAGTTGTTTCGGTGTCAAACAGCCACCAATCGTTGAGAGTTTAAGCGCTGACGAAAGTTCGAAAAATGGTCCTATTGGCGGCGTTCCAATTTGAATCAACATGCCTGTCGCTTCAGTCGTTTCCTTTTGCCATGCGATGACTTCTTCATATGTTGATGAAGGCTTCAGCGCCTGACAGAGGGCTTTTCCTAGTGATGAAGACGCCTTGTTTTCCAACATTTCCATAACTTTATTGTATTCTAATACGCGTAGTGCTTTTTCATTCATGAGTGTTACCTCCTATTTCAATTCAATACCGCGATTGAAGGTGGATCATGCAGTTCGATCTGAATCATGTTTCACTTCATTATTACAATAAAAAAGCGCCTTCGTCCAAGGCGCTTAAGGGTTACTACGTGGTTTCCTCATCGAAATCAATCATGCTCGACTGAACTTCTTTGTGGGAAAACTCTTTTTCAAGCTCAAGAACTTCGTCTCTTGATTTTCTTAAAGTTTCTTCCTTTGAACGCAATTCGTTATCTAATTTATCCATGCGTTTGCGCAATTGGGCAACGCCAGTCTCGTAAATATTGGAAGAATCAATTAAGCGCGAAAATTCTTGAATCATCTTTTCATAGGCATTGCTACGACGTTCGTACTCGCTTACAACGGCATCGAGTTCATCTCTTGCGCTTTTAAGCTCATACTGAGGCGAGTTGATGCGTTTTTCAAGTTCATCCTTTTCGTTGATCACTTTGTGCAATTCGTCAGCGATATTTAGTGCGGTTAAAACACCTATCATGGACATGCTAAGTTTTTTATTACTGCTAAACGTCTCTCTCATCTTGTCGTCAACATAGTTTGCAACACGTTGCATATGTTCGCGTGAGTCTTCACTGACCAATGTATAGTCTCTATCCATTATTTTAACGGTAACTTTATTTTTATCACTCATCCGCTCACCCCTATCGCTTCTTTGATTTCTATTCTATTATACTAAATTTATGATAGATTTCACAGAAAAAAGGCTAGATTTCAATTTTTTTTATGCCATCTTCAAGAATCTGAATTTTGCCTTCTTTAAGCAGACGACCAACCGCTCTCTTAAAAGCACGTTTACTAAGGTTCAATTTTCTTTTGATATCTTCTGGCTCACTCTCGTCGTTTAAATATAGCATACCGCCAGCATCATCCAAAACTTTCATCAATAAATCGACATCGTCATTGATCTGTACAGCTGACTTTTCTCTAATGCTTAAGTTTACTTTGCCATCTTCTCTTACGCGTGTGATTCTCGCTTCGAGTTTTGCGCCTTCTTTAATTTCTTTATAGAGTTCATGCTTTGGTATCAAACCGTGATACGTATCTTCAATCGCAAAGAATGCGCCCATTTCTGGTTTTAATTCATAAATCGTACCCTTGACGTGTTCGCCAACTTTAAAGTGCGTACCATCCTTAAGATGGTTAAAAATTTTCATCGTCGCGCAGAGTTGATCGTTTTGATCAATATAAACTTGAACGAGAACTTTTCGCCCCTTTTGTGGGGTACCTTTTGTCTCATTATAAGGCATGTAAAGGTCTTTATCTAACCCCATATTTAAAAAGTATCCGCTTTTAATGTCACTGACCACTTCCAGAAAACCAATTTGACCTAAAGTCAAAAGTGGTGTTTGTAGCGTTGCAGTCAGTCTCTGTTCTGAGTCTTTATAGATGAACACTGATAATTCAGCGTCTATTTCTATGCCTTTAGGAACAAATTTATTTGGTAATAGTACTTCGAATTCACCGTTCTTCTCGTCGCTCAAATACGCGCCGAATTCCGACAATCGATTGACATATGCCTTTTGTATCTTGCCTAGTGCTAGCATGGTTTCTCAACCCCTTTATTTGTTATAGTCTGATATTCATTATATCATTTTTTATGTTAATGTACGAGGAAATTGCATCATTCAGATTCAACAGTCAATTGTGATGATTAATTTTATGCATAAAAAAAGCCTCGGCTTAACCGAGGCTCTGTCTAACTATCTGATTGGTGTTACGTTTTCAGCTTGTGGGCCTTTAGGTCCTTGAGCGATAGTGAAGCTTACTGCTTCGCCTTCTTCTAAAGATTTGAAGCCTTCTTTGTTGATTTGTGAAAAGTGTACGAATACATCTTTGCCGTCTTCACCAGTGATGAAACCAAATCCTTTTTCTGAGTTAAACCATTTTACTGTTCCATTAATCATTTTTGTTCCTCCAAAATTTTTTAATTCCTAGAAAACCTAAACTGAAAGCATTAATAAAATTTTGGAAGCTCAGATTTCTAAAGAATCATTTGTTCCAACTTATTAATTTTTTTTGTTACAGGTGAATCTAAGGTACTTTTTAATAATACAACGTTTTCCCTATCATTGCAAGCCTTTTAGTGATAATTTTTTGGTCAAAATTAAATTATTGACACTATTGGAAATATTCTGACTATTCCCTAAACGTTGTACATTGCATCGATTTGCTGCTGTACTTCATCCGAATCTAAGAACTCGTCGAAGTCCATTGGCTTATCGAATAATCCAGAAGGTGTAATCTCGATAACGCGGTTTGCGATTGTCTCAATAAATTTATGGTCGTGTGATGTAAAGAGCATTGTGCCTTTGAATGCGATGAGTCCATTGTTCACGGCTTCAATCGATTCGAGGTCCAAGTGATTGGTTGGTTCGTCGAGTATGAGGACGTTCGCCTTCGAAAGCATCAATCTTGAGAACATACATCTAACTTTCTCACCACCTGATAAAACATTTGCTTTTTTAAGCGGTTCGTCACCCGAAAACAACATTTTACCAAGGAATCCACGGATAAAAGTCTCTGTTTTTTCTTCTGAAAATTGACGGAGCCAGTCTACAAGATTCATATCCACACCATCAAAGAATTCTGAATTGTCTTTTGGAAGGTACGCTTGTGATGTTGTAACACCCCACTTGAACGAGCCAGAATCTGCTGTTTCTTCACCGATGAGGATCTTAAACAACATCGTTCTCGCCAAATCGTCACGGCTCATAAATACGATCTTGTCGCCTTTGTTTACAGTAAAGCTGACATTGTCGAGTACTTTAACGCCGTCGACAATTTTAGTGATATTTTCAACGGTTAAAATATCTTTACCCGCTTCTCTATCTGGTGTAAAGCCTACGAATGGATAGCGTCTTGATGAAGGTTCGATATCTTCGATATTGATTTTCTCAAGCGTTTTCTTACGAGAAGTCGCTTGCTTCGCTTTGGATGCATTCGAGCTAAATCGCGCGATAAAGTCCTGAAGCTCTTTGACTTTTTCTTCTTTTTTCTTATTCTGGTCTTTTAAAAGACGCGTCATTAACTGGCTTGATTCGTACCAGAAATCGTAGTTACCAACAAACATTTTCGCTTTACCAAAGTCGATATCCACCATGTGCGTACACACGTTGTTAAGGAAGTGACGGTCATGGGATACGACGATGATCGTCTTCGAATAGTTGATTAAAAATTCCTCCAACCATTTGATGGCTTTAAAATCCAGGTGGTTGGTCGGTTCGTCCATGAGTAAGATATCTGGTGTACCAAATAGCGATTGTGCCAATAGGATTTTCACTTTGGCATCCGCATGTACGTCAACCATTTTCTTTTGGAAATTGGATGGGTGTACGCCTAAACCATTCAATAACTTTTCAACGTTTGATTCTGCATCCCAACCATCGAGTTCAGCAAATTCACCTTCAAGAATCGCAGCACGCATGCCGTCGTCTTCTGAGAATTCTTCTTTTGCATAAAGCTCATCTTTTTCTTTCATGATTTCATAAAGGCGTTTGTGTCCCATGATCACCGTATCCATTACTGAATAAGCGTCAAATTCATAGTGGTTCTGCTTCAAGACTGCAAGACGTTCACCTGGTGTGATGAAAACGTCACCTGATGTCGGTTCGATATCACCTGATAAAATTCTTAAAAGCGTTGATTTTCCAGCGCCATTTGCGCCAATTACACCGTAGCAGTTACCCGGTGTAAATTTCATATTGACCTCTTCAAAGAGCTTGCGATCACTAAATCTCAAACCCAAATTCGTTATTTGTATCACTTTATAGCCACCTTTCAAACATAATCCGTTCAAGTACAAAGTATACATTTTATGTAAGTATACCCAATGTACAATATTAAACACTCAACTATAAATTATATCATGTTTTGTGTAAAGTACAATCCCTTTACACAAATTAATGCACAATCTTCTTTCCACGCCAACGCCCTTTAACGAGGCGGTTCATCATCAAAAATCCCCTTATTAGTTCATCAGCTGCCATGGCTAACCAAATGCCTATCAAGCCAAGGCCAAAGTGTACACCAAGTAAGTAGGCACCTAAAGTGCTGACGCCCCACATAGAAAATATACCGACGACAACTGGATAGTTGACATCGCCTGATGCCTTAAGTGCATATATGATGACTAAATTCGCGACTCTTCCCACTTCTACGAGAATATCCACCAACAAAATTGCAGCACCAAGCTTAATAATTTCTGAATTATCCGTGAATAAACTAATCAAATGTACTCTCAAAACCATAAAAACAATCGATATTGTAACGGTTATTGCCAATGCCTGCTTAAAAGACTTAATCGTCATATGATAAGCATCATCCTCTCGCCCAGCGCCAACGAGATGACCAACCAAGAGTTGACTCGCCTGCGCAATTGCCAATGATCCTAGGTATGTGAACCAAACGATGATTTGTACGTAGATGCGCGTTGTCACAGTCTCGGTACCCATCATGTTGATGAATGAGAATATGACCATTTGTGAAAACTGATAGGATATCGGTTCTCCAGCTGATGGCAAACCTAACTGAAGGAATTTCTTGAAAACTGTTTTTGGAAAAGGCATCAGATGTCTCAAGTGAACGGATATTTTCACATCTTTAAAAAGAACATACAGCATGACTGAAACTGCGACAATCCTGCTCGCTACAGTTGATATTGCAACGCCTTTAACGCCTAAAACAGGCAAACCAAAAGGACCAAATAAAAAGATGTAATTGCCGACAATATTGACGAAGTTCATGACAATTGCCAAATACATGGAAAGTTTCGTGATGCCATGACTTTTCAGTATGACTGAAGAAAAAGAAAAAAGCGCAGGAACAAATAAAAATAACAACGTCGTATTAAGATAGGCTTTTGCATCCACATGGAGCTCAATTGGCATATTAATCGCGCTGAAAAATGCATTTTGAAACAAAAATAGACCTGCACCGATCAAACCCGAAAGCATGAGATTTAATATGAAGCCCAATGTATAAATTTGATTCAGTTCTTGTGTTTTAGCGGCACCCAGATATTGTGCCACCATGATACCCGTTGCAGCAGCAGTGATGTTGAACAGTATAAGCAATGTATTCAATATCTGATTGGCATTGCCAACTGCAGCTACAGCCAAATCAGAATAATTGCTGAGCATGATTGTATCGACATTACCCATTACCATGAATAATAGGAGTTCTACAAAAATGGGGAAAGCGAGTTTTAAAGGATTCGTTTGATTACTAAGTAATGTTTCAGATTTTGACATATTATCACCTTATGCACTATTATGGAAATTGTATAATGACCTTTTACTTCTATCATACGTCAACGATTTGAATCTGCATACACTATGTCACTGTGAATATCCGTATAAAAAGTACCGTTAAAATCCGTTCATTGATGTAAGTTTCGAAAAAAGACCCCTCTATTTTAATCAAAGGGGTCTTGTCACAACAACTATCTCAACTGTGCACCAATTTCACTTTCTAGTGATTTAAGCACCTTGTTAAATATTTTATTAACTTCTTCATCGACAAGCGTTCTGTCCTCTGCTCTAAATACGAGCTCATAGGCAACTGATTTATAACCCTCTGTGATTTGCTTCCCTTTGTACATATCAAACATCTTCACGGATTCCAACAACACGCCACCTGTATTTTTGACGATTGTCTCAATTTGCATAGAGGTGATTTCGTCTTTGACAAGAACGGCCATATCTCTCTCAACTGCTGGGTATTTTGGTATTGCTCTATATTTTTTATCTTCTCGAGCTATTTGAATCAAAATATTGTAATGCATATCGGCAACATAAGCACGCTCACTTAAATCGAAGTTTTCTAGTACCATCGGATGAATTTCACCGAGTGTACCAAGAACGTGGCCATTCCATAGAACATTTGCGCATCTGCCTTTATGGAATGTCGGATGGTTGATTTCCTTTTCAAAATAATAGTCTTCTATGCCAAGCGTATTAAGGACATTTTCAACGATACCTTTAAGTGTAAAGAAGTCCTCATGCTCTCCAATCAACCCGATTGTTAAGTTTTCCTTTTCAATAGGAAGTTGCTTTACGGGAACTTCTTTTGGTATAAAGATGCTGCCAATTTCAAATACTCTAGCTTGTTTGTTTTTTCTATTGCTGTTTCTTGCGAGTACGTCTAACAGATTAGGCATCAAAGTTGAACGCATTACGCTGAATTCTTCGCCAAGTGGATTGATTAATGCGACTTGATTTCTTAAAAGGCTCGTTTCCGGTAAATTGATTTTATCGAGGTCTTTTTTCGATACAAATGAGTAAGATAATATTTCATCAACGCCATTTGCTAAAAGTTCAAATTTTACCCGATCTTTGATCAGTTGTGCATTTGTCTTTGCGCCCCATACATCTAATTTAGGCAATGTCATGTTGATTTTATCGTATCCATAGATTCTTGAAACTTCTTCAACAAGATCAATCTCTTTTTTTAGATCTAATCTAAAGTGTGGAATTATCGCTGTCAGTCCTTCTTTTTCGATCGTTTCTATTTCAAGTTTCTTAAGCGCCTCTATGATTTGCTCTTTGCTTAGAGTCGTGCCAATAACGCGATTGATCCCTTCTACAGTAAATGGAATCTCTTCAGTTTTTGACCCGTTTGGAAAAATGTCAATGACGCCAGGTACCACTTCACCAGCACCAAGTAGCGTCACCAAGTAACAGACGCGATTGGCAACTTCTAAAGGCAACACATAACTTACGCCTTTTTCGAACTTTGAAGTTCTTACAGCTTTAAGAATCAATGATGTCAAGAC
>CAYLNI010000111.1:0-9365 GCA_964384705.1 uncultured Fusibacter sp. | reverse complement strand
AAAGTTGCAGTTTTTAGAGCGCAGGAATCCAATTCCTTTGAACAATTGTTGACTGCTGCTTCTGGCAGAGCGACGTCAGGCAACGGTGTCGAAGTTGCTGGTATTGCTGAGGATCAATCGCCATTTAAGAAAGAATACAATCCAAATCACCCAGACGCTGATGCGGACGGTTATGTTAGTCTGCCAAACGTAGAAGTTGTAAATGAGATGATCAATTTAATTTCTGCATCTAGGGCTTATGAAGCCAATATAACAGCGGTTAACACGACTAAAAGCATGGCTATGAAAGCATTAGAAATAGGAAAATAGTCTTGGATATTTATTCAAGATTTTAGTGTATACTAGGTAAGACAAATAAGGAAATTGCGGATGGTGAGGCTATGAAGATAGACCAATTGCAGAATTCAATACTGATTAAAGACAAGAAACTCGTCGAGGTCAATAAGAGTATTGAGCAAGAAGGTGTGAATTTTTCAGAAATATTGACACAATCACTCAGTAAAGTCAATAATGACCAAATGGTCTCGGAAAAAATGGACAATCTTTTTTCCTTGGGTGTCATCGACAATGTCTCGGATGTTACCATAGCAGCTATGAAGGCAGATTTATCCATCAATCTCGCAGTTGAGGTTACCAATAAGGTCCTCGCTGCCTATAACGAAATCATGAGATTGCAGTTATAATGCTAAACACTAACGACGAGGTATAATACATGGGGAATTTTATTAAACAGCTGCGTGATCGTTTTATGACGTTATTCAACAGCCTAAGTCGGAATAAAAAAATTGGATTGATAGCAGGGACCATTGTCGCCGTTTTGGCGCTGACTTTTGGGATCCTGTTTTTCACGCGTACTGAATACGTTGTGATCGCACAGGGGTTGACACCAGCAGAAGCGCAATCGATTACGACAAAATTGGATGATATGGGTATCGTTTGGAGAGATAGCAACGACACTTCAGTCATATCAGTCGCTAAAGATGACGTATCGAGAGCAAGAATGGAACTTGCTGTCTCAGTTGCTCCGGGCACGTTTAATTGGTCGGATGTTTTCAGCAGTGAATCCATTACTATGACCGCTCAGACGAGAGAGCAGATGTATATTCAAGCTGCAGCAGCTGCAGTCGAACGCTCCATCGAAACAATCATAGCTGTTGAAAATGCTACGGTGATATTACAGATTCCCAAAGATAGCAACTACTTTATTAAAGATGATATAAAATCAAAGGCCTCTGTCGTCATCAATGTGAAACCTGGTGCTACGATGAGTCAAGAACAAGTCAACGGCATTGTCAATCTCATTGTGAGTTCAGTAAAGGATTTAAGCGCTGAAAATGTCACAATATTGGATGCAACGGGCATTCAACTCAACAATCAAGATGATAGTGGCGAATTCTCAGCGACATCACAATATGATTTACAACAACGCGTTCAAAATCAAATGCAAAATGATTTGACCATGTTTCTTGAAAAGTTATATGGTATCGGCAACGTTGAAGTCAAACCAAACCTTATCCTCGATTTCAATCAACAAACTGAAACACAGAAGTTGTTTAGTCCGCCGGTAGAAGGTGAGACATCTGGTATGGTTAGAAGTGCAACAACGATATCTGAGAACGTCATAAACGATGCAGGTGCAATCGGCACGCCAGGTACAGATGCGAACACTGGTGAAGCAACCAATGTCGTCGCAGGTGACACGACGGGCTCGTCCTATGAAAAAGCAAGTGAAACACTGAATTATGAACTCAATGAAATTTACCGTGAAATCGTCAAATCACAAGGGGATATTAAAGCGCTCTCTATCGGCGTGTTATTAAACTCAACAGCCCTTGTTGATGGTGTTATGACAGAAGAGCATAAGCAAGAACTCGTCAACCTGATTGCCATGTCTGCAGGTACTGATGATGCAAATATACAGGTACTCGTTCAAGAATTCCCAGATCCAATGGAATATTATAATGTTTATACTGGACAAGACGACTCTGGCGCACTCTTTGGTGTACCGATCATCGTCATTGTTATCGTCGTATTAGTAACGATTGTCGCAGTGATCGTCGTGATTCTCATACTCAGAAGAAACAAGAAAAAACGTGAAGAAGCGGAAGCAAATGCTGCTAAAGAGGCGGAAGTCGAAAAAGCGCTTGATGAAATTGAATCCCTTCATGAAGACAAAGGCAGTCCAAAATATCACATTGAGAAATTTGTGGATACAAATCCGGAAGCCGCTGCGGCATTACTACGCGCTTGGCTAAACGATAATTAGGAGGCGTAATGGCTATTAAAAAAGGAAAAATGTCTGGCAAAACTAAGGCAGCAGTTCTTTTAATCGCACTCGGACCTGCGCGTTCGGCCTCCTTATTCGGCCATATGCACGATGATGAAATTGAAGAGCTGACTCTAGAAATTGCAAATGTCAACAGAATCACACCTGAAGAACGTGAGAGCGTCCTTGAAGAGTTTTATCAAGTCTGTCTCGCACAAGAATTTATCTCTGAAGGTGGTATCAATTACGCGAAAGAAGTGCTTGAAAAGGCAATGGGTTCTCAAAAGGCGCTTGAGATTATCAGCAAATTGACATCGTCGCTTCAAGTTAAACCATTTGACTTCGTTAAAAAGACCGATGCCAATCAACTGCTGAACTTTATACAAAATGAGCACCCACAAACACTGGCACTTATTTTGTCCTATTTAAACTCAAACCAAGCGGCACAAGTACTTTCTGCATTGCCCCAGGAAAAGCAAGCTGATGTTGCACAGCGTATTGCGACGATGGGAAGCACATCCCCTGAGATTATAAAAGAAGTGGAACTCGTTTTAGAAAGAAAACTTTCTTCTATGGTTACTCAGGATTACTCAGCAACTGGTGGTATTCAATGTATCGTCGACATCCTCAACTCGGTTGATCGCGGTACTGAAAAATATATACTTGAAACACTTGAAATACAGAATGCAGAGCTTGTTGAAGAAATCAGAAAGAAAATGTTCGTATTCGAAGACATCGTCAACCTCGACAGCGTTGGTATTCAAAGATTTATCAGAGAAGTTGACAACAGCGATCTTGCTATTGCACTTAAAGGTGCAACTGACGAAGTAAAAGAGATGATTTTTGCGAACATGTCCAAGCGTATGGCTGAAATGCTCAGAGAAGATATGGACTTTATGGGACCAGTAAGACTCAGAGACGTCGAAGAAGCGCAACAAAAAATTGTAAATATCATTAGAAAACTTGAAGAAGCAAATGAAATCATAATCGCTAGAGGCGGGGGAGATGAGTTAATTGTCTAAGATATTTAAGTCATCACGAGTGGTTTTGGACGATCATGCTTTTGTACTGTCAAATAAATTAAGAATGCCTCATATTGATCATGAGGGTGAAGATGAGGCTGTCTTTGAGGGAATCGATCCCTCAGAGACAGCCAATCAATTAATTGAGGCAGCAAAACGCGAAGCCAATAAAATTCTCGAAGATGCGGATTTAGAATATGAGCAGAAGATGATCAGTGCCCAAAATAGCAGTGATGCCATCGTTTCAAATGCTTACGACCAAGCGAAGGGCATCATGGAACAGGCTAAAAGCGAAGGGTATCAAGACGGTTATAACAGAGGCGTTGACGATAGCCAAGAAATCGCGAAGCAAATTGTTGACGAAGCCCTACAGATTAAAGATGAATGGATGCAGATGCGCCATAATCTATTGACTGAAGCAGAAAAAGAAATGGTGAGCCTCGTCGTTGAAGCCACTGAAAAAATATTGGATTATAAAGTAGAGACAGATCAGACCCTTATTGAATCCTTGATAAAGCAAGGTATCGGTCGCGTGACAAAATCACATCTAGTCTCTATTCGCGTTTCAAATGAAGATTACAACCACGCCTTGTCAATACGGCCTATGATTATCGCATCAAGTGATAAAATAGAAGATATTGAAATCAAAAGAGATCCAACACTGCCAAATGGATCATGCATTATCGATACAGATTCTGGCAGTATTGACAGCGGTATCCATACACAACTTGAACAGATTAAAAAACTGTTTGACGATTTGCTAAAGGGTGATTGATATGTTGGCTAAATATAGTTCGGCATTGAAAGAGAATACGCTTCTCAAGTTCAGTGGACGCGTTTCAAAAATTATAGGTCTAATGATTGAATCTATAGGTCCAGCTGTTGAAATTGGTGAGGTATGCGATATTTATCCGATAAAAAACACACAGTCACTTAAGGGTGAAGTTGTTGGATTTAACAACGACAAAGTTCTTATTATGCCTCTAGGCGACATGACGGGTATAGGACCGGGCAGTAGAGTGGTCGCAACTGGCCATGCACTTCAGGTTGACGTTTCAGAAGATCTTCTCGGACGTATCCTCGATGGTTTAGGAAACCCGATAGATGAAATGGGTAAGCCTTCAAATGATAAAAAATACCCTGCAAACAACGACCCACCAAACCCACTGTTTCGCGATAAAATCGTAGAACCGATACCGCTGGGCATTAGAACACTTGACACGCTCCTCACCTGTGGCAGAGGACAGCGTATTGGTATATTCGCCGGATCTGGTGTCGGCAAAAGTACTTTGCTTGGCATGATTGCCAAATATACCAAAGCGGATGTCAACGTCATCGCACTTGTAGGTGAAAGAGGACGTGAAGTCCGCGAGTTTATTGAGAACGATTTGGGAGAAGAAGGGTTAAAACGATCTGTTGTTGTTGTTGCAACTTCTGACAAACCTGCACTTGTTCGCGTCAAAGCCGCATTGATTGCCACGTCTATTGCAGAGTACTTCCGAGATAAAGGGAAAAATGTCATACTAATGATGGACTCTGTGACGCGTTTTTCTATGGCACAGCGTGAAATAGGCCTTGCAATTGGCGAACCGCCAGTAACACGGGGCTATACACCTTCAGTTTTCGCAGTTTTACCTCGACTTCTAGAGCGTGCAGGTAATTCTGCTGTGGGCTCAATTACAGGCTTGTATACAGTCCTGGTTGATGGCGATGATTTCAACGAACCAATATCCGATGCCGTGAGAGGTATCCTTGATGGTCATATCATTTTGACCCGTAAATTGGCTGCACTAGGTCATTATCCTGCTATTGATGTTCTCGACAGCGCCAGTAGGGTTATGCCAAATATCATCGATGAAGAGCATCTGTTAGCTTCGCTTCGATTTAAAGAAATTCTTGCTATCTACAAAAATTCAGAAGACTTAATCAATATTGGTGCTTATGCAAAAGGGACAAACCCACATATCGATTTGGCGATTACTAAAATAGATCAATTCAATGCTTTTTTAAAGCAGCGTACTACAGAACGTGCAGACTATGAAGTCAGCCTAGAAAGATTGAAGGAAATTATCAAATGAAGAAATTTAGCTTTAGATATGATAGTGTCTTGAAAATGCGATTGGATCAAGAAGATCGAATCAAAAATGATCTTGCTAAACTCATTTCAAAGCGTCAGGAATATATTGATGCACTCACGACACTTGTTGAAAGTGCAGAGGCTTATGACCAACATATACAAAAAGTGCTGATGGATGGCGATGCCCAAAACGAAAGGCAGCAGTTCACACAAGGCAAAAAATATTATCGTGATCAAAAGAATAAACTTAAAGATAAGATTGCCGCTGTTGAAAGTGACATTCGGAAGACTCAGGCGAAACTCGTCGAAGCCATGAAAGATAGAAAAGTCATGGACAAACTCAAAGAAAAGGCTTTTCAAGAATTTGTCGATGCAGTTAATGAAGCGGATGCCAAATTAATCGAAGAAGTCGTCAATTATTCAAATAACAAAAAGATCGGAGAATGAGTATGGCCGAGCAGAAAACTGGTAACAATAAATTAGAAACTTCTGAAGAAGGCAAAAAAAGTAAAGGCAAAGGTGGCTGTCTCGTCATTTTGCTCATCCTTTTTTTAACGCCTTTACTCGCACTTGGTGCTCTTTATTTTTTAAATAAAGACTTTAATCTAAACGTTAACGGTTTGATGTCCAATATGCCAGGACCAGTTGGCACTTATTTTGAAAAATATCCGACTCGAGCAGAAGAGCTAGAGCAAATTAGAACTGTATCTGATTTTATGCTCGACTTAGAAGAATCGCGTGCTGTAGATAAGTTACTCATTTTACAAAAGGACGATTCTAGAGCCTATGACGATGTCATCAAAGACATGTTGCGCATCAATCCGAATAAGACAAAATCAATACTTGAAGGCATTAGACAGGCAACGATCAATAAAGATGCACTCAGTAATACCGTACAGGGTATATCAGATGAACAAACAGAAGATTTAAAGGCAAAGGCTGCCTATATATCTGGTCTTTCATTTAATGCTGCAGTTGGCGAAGTTGAAGCAATCATCGACAGTATCAATGGTCATAAGAATGCAGCTGCCATATTTGAATATATTGACGATGTAAAGGCAGTGGGTATTTTATATCAACTTGATCAACTCGATAGAGAGCGTATATTGTCTGCATTAACGGACAAAAAAGCATTGGCCATTAGAAATGTATACAGCAGTCAGCAAAGACGCATTTCTGATTTGGTTCAAATTGCAGATGTGTATGGTTCAGAAGATCCAACTAAGTTGATTGAAACGATTGGCAATACAGGGACCTATACGATTGATGATCTCGCGGTCATCTATAAAAACCTGGGTCCAAAAAAAGCTGGTGAAGTTCTTGCCAAGTCTGATGACGAAGCTTTTGTTTTCGAATTGGTCGCAAAAATCAAAGCAAACGAATTACTTGTAAAAAATGAAGATTTATTAACGCCAGATCTGCTAAAAGCGCTAAAGATATATAGAGAATTTGACGATAACGTTGTTGAGTTAATCGATGTCTATTCAAAAATGGATTTGACTAGCGTTGTGGAGATCGTTAAAAACATGTTGCTCAATGCATCACCTTCCGAGGTGTATGAACTGAACAACGGCGAATTCATAACCATATCGGATGAAGACTTGATTTTAGAGATTTTAACGAGTTTCCCACAAGATAAAATCGCTGCTATATTGTCCTCACTCGATCAAACACTATCCTCAGAATTGACTAGAAAACTCGTATTGCCAAAAAATTAGGAGGTGCCCATGCAATTAAGAGAATTGCTTAAAAGTCAGCAAATTCTCGCCCCTTTAGTTTCAGCAAAAAATACGAGCCAGCAAAATGAATGGGACGCATTTAGTCAACTACTCGCAAACAAAAACGAAAAAGTGACTGAAAAGCCCAATGGATCTAGTGATCCTTATGAAATGGCTAGTAAACGCAATGTCGACAACCCCAAATTTGTCAAAGAAACAGGTCTTGAAAAGAAATTCAGCGTCAAAGTTGACGTCTCAGGCACAACATCAAGTTATAAACCAGCAGAAGCCACTGAGACAGAAGCTGCGTACAAACCAGTTGAAAAGACTGAGACAACACCTAAAGAAACAAAAGCTAATAATACTAAAGACGAAGATGTCACAAACGAAACGGGAAAATTGAAAGCAGCTCTCAAGGCCAAGTTGAAAAAAGAGACGGGCTTGACCGATGCACAATTGGACCAACTCCTTGCTACGATGCAATTAAACGTAGAGTCTTTGAAGCAAATGCTTGCTGGCGGTGAAGTTTCTACTGAACTGTTCGCAGAACTTGCAGAAACGATTGAAAGTTTGGAAATTGACACGGCTTTGGAAAAAAATCTTACTGGCAATGATTTAACGCATTTGCAAAAACAGTTGGATAAGCTCGTAGAATCGCTCGAAAAGCTCATGTCGAACACTTCAACTACTGAAGAGGTCAATAATTCTGAAGCATCTGCTAAAGACGTACCTTTTGAAATGAAAGTTGTTCAAGCACTTAGTAAGATTGTTTCAGAGCTTAATGCAGCTTCAACTTCGGATGATACTGTAATTAGACCTGAAGACATCAGAAAAGCTATTATGCAGGCAATTTCACCAGTTCAAACAAACACGCAAGCTCAGAATGAAACAAAAGTCGATTCAGCACCAGTAACGACGACACCAACAGTGACCAACGTTCCTAACATGCAATCTAACACTTCAGATGCGAGTATGAATGGCGAAGAAACGACTGGACAAAACACACCTCAAACTGTTTCACAAAGCGCTTCACAAGTGCAAGTAGGTACCGTACAAAACATGACGGGTCAACCAACTGAGACTTTGAAACAAGAGACGTTACAAACAGAAGCTGACGTTAAAACGACTGAAGGCATTTCAATGCATCAAGTTGCAATGAAACAAGGCAATTCAGTGACTACGGCTGCTATACAACAAACACCTCAACTGAAGCAAGAAATTTTCACTCAAATCATGGATGCAATAAAGGGTCAAATCAAATTGACTGATCATGGCACATCGCTTCTTGTCAAATTGCAACCTGAACAGTTAGGTAATGTAGAATTAAAATTGAATATTCACAAGGGGATCGTACTAGCTGAAATTAAAGTAGAGAATGAAATCGTCAAAGCAGCCATTGAATCAAATTTAGATGATTTGAAACAATCGCTCAGCAACAAAGGCTATTCAGTTGATCAAATCAATGTCAATGTCGACAGTGGGAAGAAAGATAGACAAGAGGCATTTGAATTCAATCAACAGGAAAAGCAGAATAGACAAAATCAAAAAAATGAAGAGGTCGGGAGTATTGAACCGATAGAGACTTCAACCAAATATATCGTAGACGAATATGAAGGCTCCACTATCAATTATTATGGATAAGGAGGACTAAGATGGCATTTCCAATTAGTGGTTCATTTACAGAATCACAAATCAAAAAGCTCAATGAATTATCAAATGATGCGGCAAATGAAACGAGAAAGAAAAGTCAAAAACTCGATAAAGACGCATTTTTAAAACTTATGATGATGCAGCTTCAAAATCAAAACCCGCTCAATCCAACTGACAATACTGAATATATGAATCAAATGGCTCAATTCTCATCTGTGGAACAACTGACAAATATCGCTGGTGCACAAGAGAAGACCAATGAACTCAACGCGCTGATCTCTAAACAACTAGAAGATATGGCTAAAGCAATTGAAAAATTGTCTGGCACACCTGGTAGCAGTGATGAAGTTGTTGAAACGCAAAAAGAATTACTTGAACAAAACACAAAGATCCTAGAAGAACTTGTTAAAATGAATGCAATGCTTTCAAGTTATATGAGTCAATCAAGCACAGAACAAGAAGTTACTGATGAAGATGTCTTTTCGATACTTGGACAATAACAAGTAGGTGATGAAATGAATGATTTTAAAAACATGAACAGCGACTATTTGCTAAGGCGTACGCAAATCAATCAAACACCACAAGTTGGTCAAAATTCGCAAGCAGATGCTTCAAGATCGCAAAACAATATA
>CAYLNI010000110.1:0-9390 GCA_964384705.1 uncultured Fusibacter sp. | reverse complement strand
AAATCGTAGTCTTTGTCAAAACGTATCCTCTTTATCACATAACTTTTTCAAATCACCTAAAAGCTCGATAACTTGAAGTTCACTAACTGGTTTACTGAAAAGGTATCCCTGTACAAAATCTACGTTCAACTTCAATGACCGCTCATAGTATAGGTCACTTTCAATCCCTTCTGCGACAACATCGATATTCGTTTTATGCGCAAAATCGACAATCGAATCTAGCAGCGTAAATACATGCTCATTTGAAATAGAATCTTTCATAATCGTCTTATCAATTTTGATACCGTTAAGTGGCAATCTGATCAAGTTTTTAAATGACGAATAACCCGTACCAAAATCATCTAGAGAGATGCCTACTTGGTGATTTCTCAAGTAGAACAGTTTAGCGATGATATTTTCGTTGGATTCCAGCATCATACTTTCTGTAATTTCTAATCTGATTAGTTTTTTTGGAATATCGTATTTACTGATGATATTCAGAACGTTATTGGCAAAGTGCTCTTCCATTAACTGAATGACAGAAATATTGATAGACATTGTGAATTCAGCATTCATCTGTCGATTCAGTTTTGCAAGAAATGCACATGACTTTTCAAATACTATCGAACCAATATCGATAATTAAGCCTGTTTTTTCAGCAATTGGAATAAAGCTATCCGGGAAAATAAAACCTAGCGATTTACTGTTCCAACGTACCAAAGCTTCAAAGCCTTTAACCGTTTTTTCTTTGGCAGACATAATTGGTTGGTAATACACTTCGAATTCGTCCTCTTCAATTCCGGAACGCATATGATTTTCAATCTTCATTTCATTTAGAACATCTTGTAGTATTTCTGTATTGAAATAATGATAACTTTTCTTTGTGATGCGACGCGCGTGATACATGGCGATATCCGCATTTTGAACAAGCTGTTCCACTCTATCTCCATCCAATGGATAAATAGTGATTCCAATACTCGCGGAAATTTTGATTATTTTATTTGAAACGTTAAATGGTGCTTCAATCATCTTGCAAAGTGAATTAGCAAATGCTGAAATCTCCTCTTTATTGGTTAGATCCTGTGTCAATACGACAAATTCATTGCCACTAAATCTCGCAACGATGTTTTTATCGTGATCCGTCACCACAGTCAACAATCTATTTGAAAACTGCTTTAAAATTTCATCACCGACCGTATGGCCATAGATATCGTTGATATACTTAAAATTATCAATGTCGAGTAGTAATAGCGCACCCGCACCTTTATCACTAAGATGTTCCGTGAATTTTTCCTCAAAGTATCTTCGATTAAAAAGTTTTGTCAAAGTATCTTTATAGGCCATATCGTGAATTTTGAATTCATATTCTTTTCTTGAAGTGATATTTTGATGGGAACCAGACATGCTAATATATTGATCATCTTCATATCTCGCGATACCCACTGCTTCAATCCATACATAGTTACCTTTTTTATCTAGTACGCGGTAAATGATTCTGTGGTCTTCAATTTTTCCAGTCGCAAATAGATTCAGTCTCTTTTCAAAACTTGCTCGATCTTCTGGATGAATCAACTTAATCCATGAATCGATAGTCGAATTTTCTAAATCGATATCGAACATGTTGTACCAATTAGGTGTCAAGTAATGAAACTGGCCATTGATATCAAGATCCCAAAGCCCTTCTTCAGATGCTTCAAAAATCGACTTATACCTCTGCTCACTCTTTAATATATACTCTTTGTTTTCATAGAGAAGATCATATTGTTCTTGTAGCGTCTCTTCTGAGGCATAAAGTTCTTCATAAAGTGCCTGCATTTCAAAGTTTTTCTCATTGATGCTGACTATCATCGAATTAAATCCATCGATCAAAACTTTGACATCTGAATCATTGACATCGATCTCACACTTTTCATAATAGTTGTCTTCTTCAACTTGCTCCATGACCCTAACGAGTTTTAAAATAGGCTCAACAATACTATCCGAGTATTTGATTGACAACCTCTCAGCAATAAAAATAACAGCTGCCCCAATCAAAATTATCAATAAAAACATGAACAACATCATGCCTATGATTTCGCTTTTATCTATGGATACGATGATTAACATGCCCACGTTACTCAAATGCTTCGTATAGTAAATACACTGCGAATCTTCACTGATTGGCTTTTGTACGAGTTCGCTAATTTTTGTTTTATGAGTTACAATATCATCCCAATTCTGAGCGAGATCTTTGCCACTATTCGTTGCCAAAATAATACCGGAATCATTGACGATTGTTACATAACTTTCTGAACCTATTTTGGATTCATTAACGAGATTCGTTATTTCAGACAATAAAATATCCACGCCAATAACCATGTCATCACCAACATACTTGGATGCCGTTATCGTAAACTCGCCTGTCCCGTGGTCAATATAGGGCTCAGTCCAATTTACAGTACCTTTTTCATCCGTCGAGTTGGTATACCATGTTCTCGAGCGTGGATCATAATCATCTGCAACAAACCTCTTTGGAAATAAATAGAACGTGCCATCTTTTTTTGCGATGAACAGCGTACTTGAATTTCTAAAGACGTTCTTAAAAGTTGATAGTGTTTCATTGTAATAGATATCAGAGTTGATATTTTGTGGCAACACTAAGTAGTTCTTTAAGGAAATCAAACTTCTTTGTGTATGCTGGAATGTCGTATCCAATAAATTACTTGTTAAATTAATAACAGATTTGGCCTCATTTTCATATTTTTCACGAATTTGATTGAAAGTAAACACGAAAAAAAGAATGCTTGTAATCAATGCAAATATAAAAATGATCGTCGTTATTAATTTTCTGAATTTACTTTTGATTCCGCTTTTTATCGACATTCATTCACCAAATCTATATTTCGTTAAGCTTTATGAGTTCTTTTCTGAATTTCTTGATAATTTTTTTCTCCATACGAGAAACTGTCATTTGTGAGACGTTGAGTTCATCTGCCACTTGAATCTGTGTTTTGTTTTCAAAAAAGCGGTCATTGACGATCTTTATTTCTACTTCGTTCAGTTTTTTCAGACACATATTTATGAAATCGCGATTTTCTATAATGTCAAAATACTTGTCATCGCGACCAATAATATCTTGGAGCTGTATGTCTTTATCATCACCTGATGCATCGTAAGTCAAATCTAGAGACTTCGGTGTATAGACTTGTGACGCTTCCATGGCTTCAATCACTTCTTCTTCTGTCACATTTAAGTACAGCGCAATATCACTGACTTTCGGAATACGTTGAAGATCCTGTTGAAGCTTGGATTTCGCTTGATTGATTTTCTTAGAGAGTTCTTGAATCCTTCTAGGCACTCTAACAGACCAACCTTTGTCCCTGAAGTACTTCTTGATTTCACCGATGATCGTCGGCGTTGCAAAACTTGAAAACTCAAATCCGCGATCAACATCATATCTTTCAATGGCATAAATCAAACCTAAAGAAGCTACTTGATAAATATCTTCGTATTCTATGCCTTTATTGATATATTTTTTCGCTAAAATCTCAGTAATATACATATGACGCTTGATAAGTTCATTTCGAATTGCAAGGTCTCGATTATTTTTATATAGATAAAACAGTTCTTTGGTACCTAGCGTAAAAAATTCATTGTTACTAGAACCCTCATCCCTTATTATCATTTGCTTTTTTTTCATGAACATCAGCCCCTAACCGAAGAAGAACATTTATTCAACGATCTTACTCATTATAATTTTTGTGCCGCTACCTGCGCTTGTTTCAATTTCAACAGTGTCCATCAGTGATTTGATTATAAAAAGTCCCAGACCATTTTCTTGCAAATCTTCCGCACTTGGTTTTTTGTAATTTTCTAAACTGAACCCCTTACCATAGTCGATTACTTCTATAATAAGCTTATCCGTTTTATTGATGAATTCCAATTTGTATGTTTCATCAGAACCTGAATGCAATATTGCATTATTGCATGCCTCACCCACAGCCAATTTAATGTCTTCAATTATTTCAATATCAAACCCCATTTGATTTGCAACAAAGGATGCCGCCAACCTTGCAATACTCACGTATTCAGGTTTACTAGGCAAAGACATATTAATAGATTCCTTCATTTTCTATTCCACCTTTTCTATTAATTATGGAAACTGCATAATTGTTCACGCCATAATTATACAATTTCATCAATTACGAATTGAAAATATCCGATCTAATCCCGTTAACGTGAATATCTTTAAAATACTTGGTTTAAGTTTTTCGAAATGTACTGTGTTGTTGTGAATTTTTACATTTTTATAAAAGCTGATCAGCACGCCTAATCCAGTGCTATCAATGTACTCAAGATTTTCGCACTTGAAGATAAAATCAGACTGTTTCTTGTCGTTTAGCAATATCAGTTCTTCTTTTAGAATCGATTTTGAATTGATATCGACTTCTCCTATTAGTTCTACTTCCCAACTCTTGGCTAGCTCATTGTAATTGGTGTTCAATCTTAAAGACATTAAAATCTTCCCCCTTTTATTTTTATAGCTATGGAAATTGCATGGAATCTTGTTTATGCAATTTGCATGTTAGAAATACCGATAAATTGGAATTATGCATTTACTCAGATTAGATTAAATTCATAACCATGAAGATATTATACACTAAAAAGCCACAATGGAGATAAAAATTTGGAAATTGAGTCAAGCACGCTTTATTGTCAATTTCCAAATTTAAGTCACTCTGTAGGCTATTTAGTTACTCTTCATCACTATTTAAATCATCTTCCACATCATCTAGAAGGTCATCTTCCAAATTTTCATCTGAATCATCTTCGATAAAATCGCTTATTTTACTTTCAACTTTTGGTTTTTCACTAACAATCGCTTCTACTTCCGCATCATTTGCTTCAGTTTCAGCAACTTTGGCAATGGAAACCAAACGCGTTTCTTCATTGACTTTCATGACCCTAACGCCAGAAGTGATTCTTCCAGTTACAGAAACATCATCCACTTTGATACGTATTAGGACACCACTGTCATTTATAATCATAAGATCATCTGAATCTTCAACAACAAGAGCACCTATGATATTGCCAGTCTTGCTGTTTAGATTGTATGTGATAATCCCTTTACCGCCACGTGTTTGTTGTCTGTATTCTTTCATTGGGGTTCTTTTACCATACCCATTTTCAGATACAATCAATAACTTAGCCTCTTCTTTGACAACTTCCATCTCAATGACGGCATCACTTGCTGCAAGATTGATAGCTCTTACGCCGGTAGCCGTTCTACCCATCGCTCTGACATCATCTTCATGGAATCTGATAGACTTACCTTTTCTTGTTACGACAATCAGTTCATCTGAACCGTTTGTACGTTTAACGGCAATAAGTTCATCATTTTCCTTAAGGTTGATTGCAATAAGGCCTGTCTTTCTTGATGTGTCAAATTGATCTAGTGTGGTTTTTTTGATGACGCCATGCTTTGTACAAAGCGTCAAGAAGCCGTCATCAAAGTTTTTGATTGGAACCACGGCATTAATTTTCTCTTCAGATTCAAGAGGCAATAAATTGACGATTGCTGAACCTTTAGAAATTCTAGAGCCATCTGGCACCATGTAAGCTTTCATGCGATACACTTTTCCAAAATTCGTAAAGAATAAAAGATAATCATGTGTCGACGTCGTAAAGATGTGCTTAACAAAATCTTCCTCTCTCGTTGAAAGACCTGTTTTGCCTCGTCCGCCTCTTTTTTGAGAGACATACTCACCCGTTGAAACGCGTTTGATATAGCCAGCATGTGTCAACGTGATGATGACATCATCTTCTTCAATGAGATCTTCATAGTCTATTTCATCTGGATTGATACTGATATCGGTCTTTCTCTCATCACCATATGCTTTTTTGATACGAAGTAAATCTTCTTTGATGATGTTGAGCAACAATTGATCGTCCTCTAAAAGTTCAAGCAGATAGCTGATAACTTTTAATAACTCTTGATATTCATTTTCTATTTTTTCTCTTTCCAAACCTTGAAGTCTTCTAAGTCTCATATCGACGATTGCTTTTGCCTGTATTTCTGATAAGGCAAATTGTTCCATCAGCTTTGCTTCCGCATTGTTGTAAGACGCTCTGATGATACGGATGATTTCATCGATATTATCGATAGCTATGCGAAGGCCCTCTAAAATATGTGCGCGTTCTCTTGCTTTTTTCAAATCATAAACGACACGTCTTCTCTCAACTTCTTTTTGATGATCAAGATAGGCATCGAGCATTTCTTTTAGGTTCATGACCTTTGGTTCGCCGTTATTAAGAGCCAACATGATAATACTATAAGAAACTTGTAGTTGGCTGTTTTTATAGAGTTGGTTTACCATAATATTCGCATTGATATCTTTTCTGAGTTCAATGACGATGCGAATGCCGTTTCTGTTTGATTCATCTCTCAGATCTGTGATGCCTTCGAGTCTCTTGTTTTTGACAAGTTCTGCGATGCCCTCAATCATTCTAGATTTGTTGACTTGATAAGGTATTTCAGTGACGATGATACGTGTTTTACCATTTTTCATCTCTTCAATTTCAGTTTTTGATCTTAAAATGACGCGACCACGACCTGTTCTATAAGCGCGCTTAATGCCTTCAACGCCCATGATTTCAGCACCCGTTGGAAAATCTGGACCCTTGACACATTCCATGAGTTCATAGATGTCTGTCTCTGGATCTTCAATAATCTTAATAACACCATCTATAATTTCATTTAAGTTATGTGGTGGGATTGAAGTTGCCATACCAACTGCTATACCATTTGAACCATTGACAAGTAAATTTGGAAATCTACCTGGTAGAACCACTGGTTCTCTTTCAGATTCATCAAAATTTGGCTTGAAATCAACAGTCTCTTTATCTATGTCTTTTAATAATTCGCCTGAAAGTCTTGTCATTCTCGCTTCGGTATAACGCATCGCTGCAGCACCGTCGCCATCAATAGAGCCAAAGTTACCATGACCATCGATGAGCAAATATCTCATAGAAAAATCTTGAGCAAATCTTACAAGTGCGCCATATATGGATGAGTCACCATGTGGATGGTACTTACCCATGACTTCACCGACGATACGTGCCGATTTTCTGTGCTGTCTATCATGTGTAAAATTGAGTTCACTCATAGCGTAGAGTATTCTTCTATGCACGGGCTTAAGACCGTCACGTACGTCTGGAAGTGCACGGCTGACGATAACACTCATTGCATAGGCCATATACGATTTCTTCATCTCGTCCATGACATCCACCATGAGGATCGTCTGGTTCATATTCATTGTTTCATTGACATCGTCTGAAGAATCTTCATATGATGTTTCGATGATATCATCATCGAGATCGTCACTATTTTTTTGATCATCACTCAAAGGTCTTTCCTCCTAGATATCGATATTCTTTACATATTTCGCATTGGCTTCAATAAATTCACGTCTTGGTTCTACTTTTTCACCCATAAGTGTCGAGAAGACCAAGTCAGCTTCTATAGCATCGTCGACTGTCACATTCATAATGGTTCTTACAGATGGATCCATAGTCGTCGTCCAAAGCTGTTCGGCATTCATTTCACCAAGACCTTTGTATCTTTGGATGGTGATACCTTGTCTACCGATTTCGTTCAATAAATTGTTCATTTCTTTATCTGAATAGAGATAATAGATACTTTTACCTTTTTTTACTTTGTAAAGTGGCGGAATCGCAACATAAACATGACCTTGTTCTATCAGTGGTCTCATGAATCTGAAGAAAAACGTGAGCAACAAAGTTCTGATATGCGCACCGTCGACGTCGGCATCGGTCATGATAAATATTTTATCATAGCGAAGTTTTGTGACATCGAACTCATCGCCAATACCACAGCCAAAAGCTGTAATCATCGCTCTTATTTCAGTTGAACTAAAAATCTTAGAAAAATTTGCCTTTTCAACGTTCATAATTTTACCACGTAGCGGTAAAATCGCCTGAATATTTCTATCGCGGCCTAGCTTTGCAGAACCACCTGCAGAGTCACCTTCGACAATATATATTTCACATTTTGCAGGATCTCTTTCAGAACAGTCTGCAAGTTTGCCTGGAAGTGTCATACCGTCCAGTGCACCTTTTCGTCTTGTCAATTCTCTTGCTTTCCTTGCAGCTTCACGCGCCTTTGCAGAAGTCAAACACTTATCTATGATGACTTTTGCTTGGTTTGGATTTTCTTCAAGATAAGCTTCTAGCATATCAGACATAGCCGTTTCAACGATTCCTCTGATTTCACTATTACCAAGTTTGGTCTTTGTCTGGCCTTCAAATTGGGGATCTTCGAGTTTGACAGATACAATAGCTGTCATACCTTCTCTAACGTCTTCACCGGTTAAGTTTTCATCTTTTTCTTTGATGATGCCTTTTTTTCTACCATAGTCGTTGATTAATCGCGTAAGTGCCGATCTAAAACCTATAAGGTGTGTACCACCTTCATGTGTGCCTATATTATTTGCATAGGAAAAGACATTTTCAGAATAGCCATCTGTATACTGGAAGGCTATTTCTACAGTCGTATTTGGATTAATCTGTTCCGCATACACGACATCATCATGAATTGGCGTACGGTTTACATTGAGATACTGAACAAATTCCTTAATACCACCCTCATAGAAGAATCTCGATGTTTTTAAGGAATCTAAGCGGTTATCCACTAAATATATTTCGACGCCTTTGTTTAAAAATGCAAGTTCTCTAACTCTTGATTCAATCGTTACAAAATCGTATTCAAGGGTTTCAAATATCAAATGGTCCGCTTTAAAAGTCGTCTTAGTACCTGTAATTTTATCGTTTTCAAGTTCTCCGATTACATGTAATTTTTCAACTGTTGCGCCTCTCTCAAAACCAATTTTGTAGATTTTGCCATTTCTTTTTACTTCGACTTCAAAGTTTTCTGAAAGTGCATTAACAACTGAAGCACCAACGCCGTGAAGGCCTCCTGAAACTTTGTATCCACCACCACCAAATTTACCACCAGCGTGTAAAACCGTATGGATGACTTCTACAGCTGGAATACCCATCTTGTGATGCATATCGATTGGCATACCTCTGCCATCGTCTTCGACGACGATAATATTTTCAGGTTCAATCGTAACTGTAATTTTTTTACAGTGACCAGCCAATGCTTCATCTATACTGTTATCCACGATTTCATAAACCAAGTGGTGAAGGCCACGTGCACTCGTCGTTCCAATATACATACCAGGTCTTTTTCTGACTGCTTCGAGTCCCTCCAAAACCTGTATTTGATCAGCATTATATGCTTGATTTGACATTTCTAACCTCCTAATGGCTTAGAACATTTCCATTTTTTATTTTAATTATCTTAGACGCATTAATATAATCATCTAGTAGATTTTTAACATCTGTTGTTGT
>CAYLNI010000109.1:3487-10100 GCA_964384705.1 uncultured Fusibacter sp. | reverse complement strand
ATGAGAACGTAAAATTTGTCACAGCAGAAACGGATGACGAGGGTATTGGTTTCTATAAAGGTTTTGGCTTCACAGTCAAAAAACTACCTTTTAATGATGCGACTGGGCAGAGATATGCCTGTACGTATGAAGTTCAAAAAAGTTAACTCAAAATGTAATTATGCAATATCCTCAACAAAAAATAAAACGCATCGTCTCATAAACATATGAAAGACGATGCGTTATTTTTATATGGCGAGGGCATGTGGGAATCGAACCCACCAAGGCAACTCTTAATTACCCGCACTGATTTTGAAGATCAGAAGGCACACCAGCACCCCGCTACCCCCATGGACACCATTTATTGTAACAGAAAAAGGGCAACTTTCATAGATTTTTAATCCATTCTTAACCATTGTATATTAGAATGAAACTATTAAAGCATTGGAGGTAATTATGATTGTTACTACGACACCCTCAGTCGAAGGGTATAAAATTGTCGAATATAAAGGCTTGGTATTCGGGGAAGTCATCAATGGCGTTGATTTTATAAAAGATATCGCAGCAGGGTTGACAAACTTCTTTGGTGGTCGCTCAAACTCATATGAAGGCGAACTCATTGACGCAAGAGAGTATGCGATCAAAGAAATGACACAACGTGCTGTAGCGATGGGTGCAAATGCCATTGTCGCTGTTGACATCGACTATGAAGTGCTCGGCCAAACAAACAACATGTTGATGGTCACTGCTTCAGGTACAGCAGTTATCGTTGAGTAAAATCTAGAAATTAAATCAACATCTAAAAAGGGGATACACGTTTCTATCATTTGATAGACCGTGATCCCCTTTAGTTTAGTTTTTTTCAATAATATTAAGTGCTCTTTTTCTTTGCTACCAACTTTGTTTCTGTGCCCTTAATCAATCTAAAGAGATTTGAGCGGTGTCTAAAGATGACAAACAATGCTAAACCTATTGAGAAGAGAACCATTTGGTCGCTCTTGGAAAAGATAAAAGCGAGGATTGGCAACAATACCGCACTTAGTAAAGAGGCAAGTGACATGTATTTTGTAAGTGCGATGATGATGAATTGTCCAATTAATAAAAGGATACAAATATCGGGCATCAACACGATCAAAATGCCAGCAGAGGTTGCGACGCCTTTGCCCCCTTTAAATTTCAACCATACAGGATAACAATGTCCGATAACGGCCATCGAACCTCCGATGATCCCGCCCAGCTCGCCCAACCATAATAGGCCAATCAATGCTGGAATGATACCCTTGGGAAAATCGCCAATGAGTGCGAGTACGCCCACCTTCATACCAAGCGTTCTAACGACATTGGTCGTTCCTGTATTGCCACTGCCCATCGTTCGAATATCAATTTTTCCAATCCATTTGGGAATGAGATATGAAAAGGGAATACTCCCGATCAAATAACTGCAAATTCCTAATATTAAGTACATCTAAGCCTCCATGTTTTAATAATGCATGTTCATTTTAGCATAATTCACAGTTAGTTAAAATATGAAACTGAAAGTGTTATAATAAAATTATAAATATGAAAAAGGAGCGTCCGTATGAAGAACCCATTTTCAATACAATCATTTGAAGAACTAGAACTTAATGGTTATGTTTGGCAACCGCAAAACGACGAGAAGCTGAAAGGCGTCGTCGTCATCGCGCACGGAATGGCTGAGACGATCGAGAGATATCATGCGTTTGCAGAGTTTTTAACCGATCATGGTTATGTGGTCTACGGCATCAATCAACGGGGCCATGGTCCAAAGGCAGAAATGCTTGGATATCTGGGCGAAGATGGTTGGTATAAAATGAAAGAGGACTTAAAACATGTCGTTGAGGTGGCAAAAGCAACGCATGTAGGCATGCCTTTATTCGTTTTAGGTCATAGTATGGGGTCATTTTTAACGCGTGATTTCTTACTTGATTATAGTTACTTACTTGATGGTGTTATTATATCTGGGACCGGCTTTTATCCAAAACTGCAGCTTAAGTTGGGTCAATGGCTATCAAAGCGCGATATAGACAAGCATGGCGACAGACACATATCCAGTTTTATTGATAAAATGGCTTTTGGTAAAAATAACAAAAAAATAAAAGGTGCCAGAACACCTTTTGATTGGTTGAGTCGTGATCGCGACATCGTCGACGCATACTTGGCAGACCCTTTATGTGGCAAAGTTCATCCAAGTTCGTTCTTCTATCATTTTTTCACTGCACTTGAACGCATCCTCTATGATGGCACGTTCAGTAATTTTAAAGCCCAGCTACCAATGTTAATGTATTCTGGCGATATGGATCCTGTAGGCTTATACGGCAAAGGCGTTGAGAAGTCGGCAGAAATCTATAAATCGATTGGTTTTGATACACAGGTAAAACTTTATAAAGAAGGGCGTCATGAGATGCTGAACGAAACAAACCGAAAAGAAGTGTTCGGCGATATCGTCGCATGGCTCGACGCCCATGTTAAAACGGTCTAATCTTCTATTATGCTTTCAAGTGCCGTCTCAATGGATTCTATGATGGCCTGGGCATCCAAGACTTGATTTGCACCACCTTGTGCGACAAATGGGTTACCGCCACCTTTGATGCCAAGAGGGGCGATGTGTGCCTTAAATAAAGCACCCATGTCAAAGGTTTTTTCAAGATTTTTGGATTTTGCCAAAACGAAATGCGTTTTATCGTTTTCAGATGCCGCAGCAATGACGATATTGTTGTCTTGCTCACAAATCAGTGACGTCTTAAACCTCAAATCGTTCATGGACATGTTGTCTTCCAAAAGACTGATCACTTTTATATCCGCTTCAAGGTCCTCTTCGTAGTTCGATAATAAATGGGCAACTTGCAATCTGTAGAGTTGCTCTTTTAAATCAGAGATCATATGTCGATCTGATTTTTGATTTTCTAACATTTGCTCACAAAAGCTGACAACCTCACTATCTTGAATTGAGAAAAGTCTCATGAGGCTATTGATCGTTTCATTGCGTTTTTTGAAGCTGTTCAGTGCGTATATGCCACATCCAAACTCGATGCGAATGCCTGCTTTATATGTCTCGATGCGTTTGACTTTGAGTAGGCCAACCTCAGCAGTGGTTTTTGTATGTGTGCCACCACAAGGCGAAAAATCGATGCCATCCACTTCGATGACCCTTATATTTTCCGTCACTTTTGGTTGCTTTCTAAGTGGCATCTTTGAAAGTTCCTCAGAAGTTGGGTAGTGCGCCATAACGGCCTTATTGGCAAAGATGATGGCATTCGCCATGTTCTCTATGGCATCCACGTCTTCAGTTGACAGCTTCTTATCGAGATCCACCGTCACGTAATCTTCACCCATATGAAATCCAATCGTGTTTGCGTCGAAAAGCTTTTCGGCACAAGATGAAAGAATATGTTGACCTGTATGCTGCTGCATAAAGGCAAATCGACGGTCAAAATCAATTGTGCAGTCGATTGATTGATCAACTTTTAAATGATGTATGGACGCATCAGTGATGTGATAAATAATATCGTCTTCGATGATGACGTCTTTAATCTTGACACCATCAATCATTCCCTGGTCACAGGGTTGCCCGCCGCCTTCAGGATAAAAATACGTCGCATCGAGTACAATGGCATTTCCTTCAGTTCTATCGACAAGCGCCACCACTTTGGCTTGAAATTCTTTTATATATGCATTGGTATTATAGTGTTTAACTGTCATTATTACCTCCAAATGATAAACATACTGAAATCTTCACCTAAATAGTATATAATAGATTCGGTATCAATTAAAGAAAAGAATCATTAATAGAGGAGAAGCACATGAGTATTGAACTACTGGAATCAATCGTAAACGACCTATATGAATACGCTGTCTTGCCAAAATTTAGCAGCTTGATAAAAAAAGCTGAAGATAGATTTTTAATAACCGAAGATAAATCAGATACAGTTGGCTTTGCCGAATGGTTTATTTTCAATTATAGAGATGATCAAAAAAATGAAAGGTTGATCGATCATTATAAACTATCCGACCAAAGTGCGGATATCCCTGAAATTGTTGAAGCGTTAGAAGCCATCAAAGCTTCCAAACGCAGCTTGTATGAAGTCAGAAGTGACCGTGAGCAAGCTGTACTTAAGGATATCTTCAACAACGATGACTTCATTATTGAAAATACAATCGTTGAAATCGATCAAATAATCAGCGGCCGAATTGTCACACTCGGACATAAACATTATCTTATCGGTGATATATTTGAAATTGAAAGCCATTATAAAGAGAGTATTGTCAAGTTTATCCTCGATCAATACAATCAATATACAACAAGTATGGGTCGTATGACGCTCGAGGCGTTTATGGATATCCAAGGCCATTTAATCTACAAAGTTAAGGATATCGTGAATTCAATCGATGAAGAAAACTCATTTGAGGAAGAACTCATGCTCTATCAAGCGACTTATGGCTTTAGATGCACGCAGGAGGCACTCTATGATCGCATTCTCGACATCAATTTACCAGTTTATCCAGACGAGGACGACGAGCCAATTTTACGGGTCATGCAGGAAGATGTGATTATCGCCGAGATAGAAATTACAAATGGTCAGTTTTATGTCCTTTGTAACAACGAAGCCCATTTACATCAAATGATCGATTTGATGAACACCGTTGTCAACGAAGATATCGTCTTTTTGAAAACGGAAACATATACGCTAGAAGATTTGCTCTAGGAGGCAACTTGAAACAATCATATGAGTCATTGAAGTCCTTATACGGCCATGAACGCTCAGTTCAACATGATTCGGTGACGACGGGTACTGTTTACACACCAGATTGGGTCGCCAAACAGATGGTCTATGTTCTTTTAAATAATCATATGCAGCTAAACCATAACGCTTTCGATCTCGAAGGCGTTAATTTTGATGCGCTTTACTTAGGCGCTTACATAAAGGGCGATTCACCCGAACCACTTGATGTTGACAAGTGGCTCAAGCACTTATTGCCACTTTCCATTTTGGATTTGTCATGTGGTAGCGGCGTCTTATTGATCGCCTATTTGGAATTCATAGAATTCTTGATCAAACACTCGAGTCATTATTCAAATGAAAACCTCCGCAATCTCATTCAAAATCAAATGGTCGGCCTTGACATAGATCCAGAAGCAGTCAGGGTTTTTAAACACCTTTTAAATGAATTTTCCGAGTCGCGAGGCATTGCGCCTTTGACATTTAGAATATATTGTGGCAACAGTTTGATAGATGACCTGATTGACACCACAGAACGCTTTGATTTAGTCATCGGCAACCCGCCTTATATCGGCGAAAAAAACAACCTTGAATGGTTCGCACCTGTTAAACGGACCAAACTTGGCGCTCAGTTTTATGAAGGGAAGATGGACTATTTTTATTTCTTTATTTACAAGGGAAGCGCTTATCTAAAGGAATGCGGCAGCATGTGCTATTTATCTAGCAACTACTTTTTGACAGCGGATGGCGCTAAAAAATTGCGACGCTTTATTAAGGAAACGTTGAATTTAGCCATTTATATTGATTATGGGGACGTAGTGGTCTTTCCTGAAAGAAAGCTGCACGCCTGCGTCTATGTCGTTCAAAAGAAAAAGGCTTCACACGTCGAAATATATGATGAAACCTTGACGCTAAAAAAAAGACTTCCAATGGAACGCATCTTTCAAGAGGATGATACCATTCAATTCATACTATCTGATGAAACGCATGCAATGTTGACGAAGTTGTCGCGACATAAAGTGGCAGCACTTGGAGACTGCTATGACATACACCAGGGCGTCGTCAGTGGCTCGGACAAGCAATTCGTCTACCATGAAGAAGTCATTCATACGTTGCCCCTGACTTTGAGACCATATCTCGTACCATTTTATAAAAATAGCGATGTGCACCATTATTACACGACGCTGGAAACACCGCTTTATCTGCTATATATTGATCAGATGGATGTCCACGAAGATGTGCTTAGCTGGCTAGAACCCTATAAAGATAAATTGATGCAACGTAGAGAAGTCGTAAAAAATATTCGAGCTTGGTATATGTTGACTTGGCCACGCACGAGAAAATTATTTATAGGTGAAAAGATCGTCGTGCCTCAACGTGCAAAGACTAACCGATTTGCTTATGTATCGAACGATTTTCACGCTTCTGCTGACGTCTACTACATCACTGAAAAAGATAATTCGCCTTACTCACTTCAAGTTTTAACGATGATTCTCAATTCGTCATTGACGTTTCAATGGCTCAACAACATGGGTAAAAAGAAGGGGACATTGCTTGAACTCTATGCGACGCCACTAAAAAGCATTCCAATTCCAATGCTAAACACAGACTCGTTAAGACATATCACTGCATATAGTGACGAACTTTATTCAAGGGGTGCTCGACCGGATGCAGACCGCATTGAAGCGATAAAAAGAGCTGTTGACGTGATTTTGAACGACGTGCTTAGTCAAAGTTAAACTGATTTGATCACAGAAAAACATTTACCATATATTTCCATTCTGTTACAATGGAAATATATGGAGGTTTTATGCGCCGAAATTTATTGCTTTTAACGCTTCTAGCGTCTATCGTTCTTTTTGTCATTATGAACCATCAGTATAAAGACACCGTTC
>CAYLNI010000109.1:0-3469 GCA_964384705.1 uncultured Fusibacter sp. | reverse complement strand
CTTAAATCCAATGGTGATTATGCGCAGAAATTATGTGTTGCCGAAGGAACACTCGTCGATTACAATCTCGAAAATAAGACGTTTGTCATTAAGCTTTCTAAAGTTGAAGGACATAGTGTCCAACTCAAATGGCAAATAAAATTAAAAGACACTTCCATTTTAGAAGAACTTGTTGAAAAGGAAACGTATCACATTAAAATAGAAGTAGATCTCAATCAACATCAATTTACTGCGTTTAAAAACAGATACGCGTTCGATTATGATGCGTACTTATTTGCCAATAACATTAAAGGCCAGTATTTTTTAGTGTCATTAATCGATGCTGATGCATGTAGGACGGCTTGTCTTGATTGCTTTCGGCTTAAGATCCGTACTTGGATTCAAAATCAGCTCGCCTTATATTTTAATGAAGCACAAGGCGGGTTTCTTCATGCGCTTTTGTTGGGTGAAAAGAGCCAATTTGAGCAATATGAACACTATAAAAATCTTGGATTGGCTCATGTATTCGCCATATCCGGACTACATTTCGGCGTCATATATCAGTATTTCAGAAAAATACTCGCCTTCAAATCCACAATCTTGCGGTCGGTGATCATATTGTCCTTTATGGCGTTTTTGTTGTTGCTCGTCGGTGGCGCATACTCTGCTCAACGGGCCTTTTTCATGATTTTATATGCGGAAGTGTGCCAACTGCTTCAACGAAAATTAGATGTTTACACCAACATAGCCACATCGTTGCTCATCATCTTGATTCTGCAACCCGTTGCCATTCTATCGACGGGCCTTCACCTTTCTTATTTCGCCTATATCTGTGTAGCGATCATCTACAGAAAGGTATTTGGAAAAGCATTGAAATCTAAAGTGCTAGAAGCAGTGAGATTTTCAATAGGGATTCAGATTCTCCTTCTGCCTGCAACTTTATATTACTTTCAGTCGGCCAATTTATATGGTTTTTTGTCCAACGCATTGATCGTACCCATGTCCAATATCATATTGCCGCTCTCAATGCTATTTCTAATAGCCACTTCTCTGAATTTTGGAATATTGGTTTGGCCTTTATCCAAAATTTTGATGCTTACAATCGATTTGTTTTATTTTATTGGAAAGTATTTACCGCTCAATTTGAATTATTTTGTGCATTTCAAAAAAACGGACTTTTATGCACTTTTGTTATATGCATTCTGTTTGACATTTGCCCTCATTTTTTGGAAGCTTTTCTTAAAGCGAAAATGGGCATTCAAATGGTTGTTGGTGATTGTATTGGCCTTCTTTGTCACTTTGAATTTTTCGGTCAATGGCATCGTCAGCATATCATTTTTTGACGTTGGCCACGGCGATATGTCGCTGATACAGCAAGGGCAAACCGCAATACTGATAGATACGGGAGATGGGCGGCTGGGCAGCAACCAGCTTTTGAGAAGTAGGGGTGTACATGACTTGGATGTCCTGATTTTATCACATGCACATGCGGATCATATCGGCGATGCGATTGAACTGATGCAAAATATGGCCATTGGTCATATTTACATGAATCAAGCAACCTATGACAAGTTGATAGCGCATGAAGACGATTCAAAGTCATCATTCGAATACGCTAATGCATCAAAAGGCGACGCCGATGCGTCAAATGACGACTCATATGAATCCGTCCAAGACTTCTTGAATCGTCAATCAATCACAATACTTGAAAAACCTATTGAACAAATCTATGAGACACATGGTGATCAAACGATGACTCTGTCGATACTTCCAATTAAAGGTAAGAGTGGGGAAGAAGACCCCAACGATGATGCATTGGCTGTCGCTTTGGAATATTATGGCTCACTAGGCTATTTTCTCGGTGACATCAGCACCTCTTTGATTGACGTATTATTAGCAACGCAAAGCGAAAAAATTGCTGAATATGGGGCAATAGATTTCATTAAATCAGCACATCATGGTTCAAAAACAGCAATCAATCTCAACTTGTACACTAACTATGGCATCGACTATGTCGTAACGTCTTGTAGTACTAAATATAAAATGCCGAATGTGAAATTGGAAGGCATTTTAAAAGAACAAGGTATCAAGCACTATACGACGTATGAAAGTGGTGAAATCGATATGATTTTGTCGCGCGAGACCATTAAAATAAAACAGTTTTTATGGTAAGATAGAGTTCGGAGGGATTTATAGATGGATTTTATGACGTATTTCAAACAATTAAAGGGCGGTACTTTGAATCAAGTGACTTTGATTCACGGGGATGAGTCCTACTTAATAGATAATTTGACAAAATATATCTCTGAGAACTTTTTGATGCCTATGTATTGTGATTTCAATTTGTCACAAATTGAGACCATCGTCGATGTGGATTCTGTCATCAGTATGGCTATGACATTGCCGTTTTTTGATGAAAGGCGTATCGTGCTTTTTCAAAATACGGGCATGTTGAAAGTGGTTAAGGATGAACAGGAAGATAAACTCATCAAATTTTTGACGGACTTACCGGCACATATATATGTCGTGTTTTCTGAAAACGAACTCGACAAACGCAAGAAAATATATAAGCATTTGGCGAAAGTTGCCGACGTTGTGACTGTAGACCGCTTATTGAGACCGGATCTTGCAAAATGGATTGCGAAGCGTTTTAAGTTATATAATAAGGAAGTCGGCTTACACGTCATAAACTATTTTATCGAGATGATCAACTATCTCGATCCAGAATCAGGAAAGAATTTATATGACATTGACAATACAATTCGCATGATGTCTGGGGTTGACGGCGCAATTGATGAGGGCGTCATCAATCAATACGTTGAAATTCCAATCGAGCACAACATATTCAAGATGATGGATGCCATCAGTGGCCGTAAAATGTCAGAAGCGATCAAAATTCTCAATTATTTTGTCGCAGGTGGTGAGCCGGAGATAAAAATCTTCTATTTAATCAATCAACAATTTCGAAACATCTTTAAGACCAAACTTTTATTGGACGCTGGGCACACGAGCGCCACTGTTGCTTCCAAGCTGGAGATTCATCCGTTTGTCGCTAAAAAAGCGGGGAGCTTCGCCATTCAATTTTCAAATAGGCAACTTGGCAAGATCATCGAAATCCTTGAAGAAGTGGATATCATGATGAAGTCGAGTGGGCTGCCGCCACTTCTGTTGATTGAAAAGGCGCTCTTTCAAATCAGTGAAGTGCCTAAATAAAATAGCAAACCGGAATTATGCAAAAAAAATGAAAGCGCCCTAATAGGGCGCTTCAAAAAAAGACGAAAGCGTACTTAACTTGTACGCTCTTTAATATTTGATCAAATATTAAAATTAACACGGTCATTTATCGGGGAATTCTCAACTAGAAATCAATTAAACGACTATTCAGCCGCAGCGTTTAATTTTTTTCTTAATCTTGAAATTTTTCTAGCAGATGCGTTCTTATGGAATAATCCACTTGCACCGTTTTGAGCCATTTTCTTCTCAAAGAAAT
>CAYLNI010000108.1:2379-10105 GCA_964384705.1 uncultured Fusibacter sp. | reverse complement strand
TAAGCTTTTATCTCAATAACGTCGCCATTTGGTAGCCTTCCATCCGTTTTAATTTCGATAATATCACCTGGATTGAAAACCTCATCAGTGTCAACAGTCCCACTTTCAAAACCATAATCATTTAGATGCTTAACGAAATACAGTTTGCCGTCCAAAGTTTTTTCTACTTTGACAACAATGTACATATTACTATCTGGCATTAAATCACTTTGAAACTCTAAACGACCACCAATGTATAAGGGAAGGTAATCGAATAAGAGTGCCTCAATTTCAAATAAAATAGTCTTGTCATCCAGTACATATTTCCCATTTATTATGCCGTGATTGTCAAGTGTCATATCGCCGTATTTAATGGCATACAAATTACCGACAATACCTCCAGCAGTGGAATCTGTCTTATAGGCTTTACCTGAAGTCAATTGAATAAATTCACTGATAAGCTCTTCATCTCTCACGATAAAACGTGTACCATTATCCCACTGTACACTAAGTTCCTCTATCTCTGATGCGTCTAACTGAATTGTTCCAATTTCCACAGTCTCTTTTTCTAACGGCTGATTGTTATTATTACTACAACCAATCAGTTGGCTGCTCATCAGTGCAATAAAAACTAAAATTCCTAATAGTCGATTCATATTGGTCACCCTTTGGTAGTAGCGCTTGTTGATGGATCAAGGCAACTGAGTTAAGCCCCTATAATAAACTGTATCAATAAGCAGTTTATCACCTACATTCTTAAATACAAATACATGTAGTGATACGCCGTTTTCATAAAACTCAGATGGGTTTGCTACAAGCATGTCTAAATAAACATCGTAAACCAAATCACCTTTTGAACTGAATTCTTGGCTATTATTTACTTCGATTTTCCGTATCTCGATGCTCTTGATTCCGTGTATGCCCTCTCCCTTGATCGTATTGTTTTCGTCTTTTAGATATATTAACAAATCATTTTGCTCTTCCTCAGAAGAATCAAATAGTGATACGAGTTCATCCCACTGCTTATTTACTAAAACCCTTACATAATCATTAACGACCCTTTCAACAGGCGTCATATTCTCTATCATTCGGTCTCTTGAGATTTTAGTCCCTATACCAATAATTGCAATCAAAACGCATGACACGACAAGTACTAAAATCAGCTTGTTTTTATCGCTCATATTTTGCTCCAATCTTCAATTATCACTTTCATTGATATTGCCACTGTTTGCAAGTTCCAATATCTCTTCAAGAAGTTTATCACCATCAATAATTTCATAAGCTCTTTTGTCATTTGATTCATACCAAACATTAAAATCACCTAAAAGAAAATTTCTTGGGCACTGATTTTGACACATGGAGAATTTTGCTACGATTTGATCTTCTTGATATGGGAAAAAGTTGGCTCTACTTTTCTTGGATTGATACTTTGACAATATTTCATATAAATCTTCATTTTTTACAACCACTGCATCCCTGTTATTTATTTCAATATAAGTCGCATTTTCTGAAGCATCAATTGCTAAAAATGTGATGCCATCTTTAACATATTGCGTTGACATAGCGTCTATCTCACCTTCATTGATTATGTTCAAAACCTTCTGATCCTTTATGTATATAACTGTACTAATGATGCTTATAACTGCTAAAACAGTCACAATGCCAAGAATGTTTTTACGACTCATATGTATATGACCTCCTCAAAACGCACAAAAATTTCATGGTGAAATTCCACAATAATGAATTTTACAAACTTTCAACCCATACTTCATAAATCCTCCATTAGAAGACGCAATTGTTTCACTATATATAATTATAACCTTTGTACATATGGAAAAAGAACTAATTGATGTTGCATTATATTGATTTAGAGACCATTTATTACAGCCTAATTTTTAAGCAAATGGGATGCTCAAAATGATTATTTCCCAAATGCTCTCTTAGGACTGCAACTGTCAAATCATCTATTCTGAATTCGTGGACTTTAAGTCCATCAATAGAATCTGCAAGCCAGATTTGCCACAATTCAAGTTCTTGAGCATCTGAGAGTGCTTCTTTCAAATACTGTATCAACGATTCAGCGCGCGCATCAGTATAGCGCCAAGACAAAGTAGCAATATAGGGTTTATGCGTGAACTTCTCGACATCCGGATACGGATTTTCTTCTTGAAGCAGTATTTGAATCTCATCCATGTGTTCTTCAGTATCACACCATAGAACGATTTTATCATCGGGATTGATTGTGTGGTTTATCAAATTAAAGGGCACTTCCATGCCTCTTGCGATCATATCGTTGACCGATAAGTGCTCGATATAAGGGTTGATTTTTTCCTTTATTGGCTCGTTGCTTGCTAGAAATTGATAAAGGCTCATACGGTACCTCCTCCTAATTCGCATAAAATCCCATAATGATCACTAATCGTTATGCCATCTATCTCTTCTTGACCAAAGATACTGAAGTCAGTAAGTCTTATTGGTGGGGTCGTTGCAGAATCTAAGTCTCTTAACAAAATCCAATCATACCTTTCTGGTATATCCATTAAGAAATCATCGCGCCATCTAGGATTATTGAAAAAATCCATTGTGATTTCACACTTAGTATCACTGCGTCGTGCAAAAGATTCAGCAAGATCTATCCATCGCGTACTCTTTCCTTGAAGTGATTGTTGCCCGCTTAAGAATATATGAATGCTGGAGATTGGGTGTGCATTGAAATCGCCAAGCATAACACTATATGGGCAATTCACTTTTTCGCTCATTTCAACGGCTTCAACAATACCAAATTCTTTATTATGCGCATGCTCCCAGTCTAGATGTACGTTCGTGATGCGCCATTTTGCGTCATCCACCGTCAAAGTAGCTGACATGATGTGATTGTTTCGTGTTGCATCCCTGTTTGTAACGACATCGCTGATTGGATACTTTGACAATATCGCAATCCCCTCTTGGCAGTCTTCGTATTTCTTCCAAGCATAAAACGGTAAATCACAAAATGTCGATAATTTGTGTACGAGCGCCTCATCTCTCACTTCCTGGAGCGCTATCACATCTACTTGTAACTCGTAGAGCCTTTGTCTTAGCATTTGCATCCTAATATAATAATTTTGATCGCTGTTCCAAATATTGAATGACGCTATTTTCATGGATTGCCTCCCAAGTATATGTCATCAGTGCCAATTATTAGCAGTATTATAGCTATTATTCTATAGAAGTTTGACATATTTTGCAAGCGAACCGACACACTTGACACGATTCGCAAGACTTAAAAAAAAGACTTAACGGTCCACCTATTCATGGTATGATCGTTAAGTCTTTTATGGTTTTATTCACCACGATATGCTTTTTCAAGCTCAGAAATATCAAATTTCTTCATCTTTAAGAATGCTTGTGTGACTCTATCTTGCTGCTCTGGCGTCGCATCACGCATCATATCATCCATGATTTTAGGCGTAATTTGCCATGAAACGCCAAAACGGTCTTTCAGCCAGCCGCACTGTTCTGCTTCAGGGTCAGCCGATAATGCCTCCCAATAATAATCAATTTCATCTTGATTATCGCAATTGACTATGATGGATACGCCTTCATTGAACGTAAACCCATGATCCAAAGCACTTTCCATCGCAGAAAACTTTGTGCCATCCAGTTCAAAATCCACGTAATTGACGTAGTCAGGTTTGTTCGGTTCTTGCCCTTCCCCATAATACGAAAATTCTCCGATTTTCGAATTCTTAAAGACTGAGGTATAAAACTTGACCGCTTCTGTTACGCGACCAACATTGTCACCAACATACATCATTGAAGGAACAATCTTGTCCTTAATTGGTGCACCGTTTGTATGGAAAATCTGCCATGAAACGCCATAGCGATCCGCTACCCAAGCATATAATGGGCTGAAATCATACTTATCTAGTGGCATCATTTCAAAGCCACCATCGATAAATTTGTCATAATAGGATCTAACTTCATCTTCTGAAGAACACATGATCATAAACGAGATCGATGGATTGATCTTAAAATAAGGACCTGCAGACATCAACACGAATGGCAATCCAGCAAGATCGATCGTAATGATCTCGACAGTTCCTGACGGTGTATCATTTAAAATGGACTTTGCCAACTCTTTGCTATCTTTAAATATCGACAAATAGAAGTCGGCTGCCTCACTTGCTTCCTTGTCAAACCATAAGTTGAATGCAAACTTATCCATATCATACCTCCACGTGTTTTTTAAAGTTATCGAGGATTGCTTGCCAGCCACTGCGCTGCATTTCAACGGAGTTTGACCCCTCTGCTTCAAACGATTCAACGACCTGAGTTGTTCCGTTCATCTCGATAAAATCGATAGAAACAACGCGCTGATCGCCTAGAATATACGAAAGGTGTTTATTGACTTCGATTTGATCGAAAACGCCTCCAAAATCAAAGCTAACTGTACCATCTTTTGCTGCCATCGTGTAGCTAAAGATACCGCCCGGTGTAAGATTATTCTCCGCAGATGGGCAGTGCCAATCATCCGATGCAAAGTTCCATTTCACAACATGTTCTGGCTGCGTAAAGCATTGCCATACATAATCTACGGGTTTATTGACAGTCACATCCACAGTGATCATCGTACCCGTTCTATTATCCAGTTCTCTATCGCTCATATTCTACCTACTTTCATTTTAATGCGTCGCTCAAATCACTTCGCTCGCAGTTGATAAACAAAATCATTTACTAAATTATACCCTTGATTTTATTGAATAACCAACAAAGGCTAGAGCACCTCCTCAAAACGCTTGACCATTTTGCCATCCACTTCTTTGTAATCCAAAAACATGTCAATTGGACGAACCCAGATGTCATGATCCCCATACAGCTTTTGATATACGACCATCAACTCTTCTGTTTCACTGTGTTTCGCTGTATGGAGCACTTTGTAAAGATTTCCTTTAAAGTGACGATAGATACCACCAATAATTATTGATTCACTCATATAAACTATCCCTTCTAAAATAACCCATATTCATTTGGCATGTCGGTAATCGCTTCTTGTGAGGCTTCCCATGACTCGATGATGAGATCCTCTTCAAATCTAAAAATATGGATCAACCCATAGACTTTGTCACCTAATTCAACTTTTCCATGGACAGAGACAAAATCGCCATCTTCGAGCGCATGCAAAGTCTCATATCGCTTATCAGGAAATGCTTCACAGTTCTCAATCATCGCGGTTTTGAACGATTCACGATCGCCTTTAAAATAAATCAAGTGATGGATAAATGATGGATGAACAAATTGATCAAATGCCTCAACAACTTTTTCAGCTGATGCCGATGCCATCGATAAAAACGCAATAGATTTCTCTTTCTTAGTCATGTTGATGCTCCTTTCAGCAATTCTAGATTCATTTCATACATTTTATGGTAGAATATTATCAGTTCCGAAAATGCACACTATTAGGAGGTACCAATGCTTCAGACGATTATAAGTGCAGTGGTATCATTTGCCAGCACCAACATAGATGATATTTTCATATTGACGCTATTTTTTGGTATGGCTGAGCATGAGATCAAAAACAGTCATATCGTCGCTGGTCAATATATCGGTATCGCAATACTTTGCCTCATCTCAATACTTGCTTCAATTGGACTAAACATCTTGCCGAGTGCTGCAGTAAGTGCTTTAGGGCTACTCCCCATCGCCATTGGTCTTGGTATGTTGTGGAAGCGGTATGTTAAAAAGTCAGATTCTTCTGATATAGATGACTCAATAAAAGAAAATGATGAAGCCCTTAAAAAACTTGATGATGACGACATGATCGCAAATATCGAGATTGCGGAAAACAATCGATTATTCAAATGGACCCGTATGCTACTTCCAGTCGGTATCGCAAAAGTTGCAGCCGTGACGCTTGCAAATGGCGGAGATAACCTTGCGATCTATATCCCATTTTTCGCTAATATGAGCTGGACAGATCTTACACTGACGCTTTTAATCTATGCCTGCTTAGTTGGACTTTGGTGTTTCATCGCATTTAAGATCGCCGGACATGAAACGGTCAAAGCTTCACTTGAACGCTTTGGCCATTTGGTGGTGCCCTTTGTGCTCATTGTTCTCGGATTAAGCATCCTGTTTTAACTATGCCTCCATACTTGCAATGCGTTCAAAAATTCGATGCCCTTCATTTAACTGTAGCAGATCCCATTTGTTGCCATATAGGTCTTCAAATACTGCCACCATGCCATAGTCTTGCACCTTAGGTTCTCGTGCAAAATGAACCCCCTTGGAAATGAGTGCGTTATAATCCCGCCAAAAGTCATCCGTGTTTAAAAACAGGAACACTCTACCCCCGCATTGATTGCCGATGAACGCCTCTTGCTCTGGTGTCGAGGCTCTGGCTAACAATAGTGTACAGCCTTTTGAACCCTTTGGGGCTACGACGACCCAGCGTTTATCTTGCTCAGCTTGGTAGGTGTCCTCAATCAAGTCGAAGTTCAATGTCTCAACATAGAATTTTATAGCTTCATCATAGTCTTTGACAACTATTGCGATATGTACGATTTCTTGCTTCATAGTCCCTAAACCTCACATCGTTCTGATTTTTGAGCTAAAAATAGTACGCAGTTAAATTTTCTTGGAATCGTTCCGCCTGATTGATCAAATATCAGGTTTATTTTTTTGTTTAGATCCGTCCGTTGTTGATTATCAAGGCCAATGTACCCATTGCTCGTACATAAAAAATTGATAAAGTCATCTGCAGTATCCGCCATCTCCCAGGGATACTCAAATACTTCTGTTTCTGAGAAACATTGGCTTTCAAGTATCTCATTTATGGTGTTTTCTATTCTTTTTTCAACACCTATGCGGTCTTCCATGATTAAGACATTGTAAGCCTTGCATAAGTCAGAAAGTGCCTTTAGCGATTCGCTTTCATCCTTTATATAAAAGTTCCAAAACAACGCGATTTTACTTTTAGACTTCAATAACTGCGCTAATTTCGTATAGCCTTCAGGCTTTGGTACCCAATGAAAAGCTTGAGCTGATATCGCTAAATCGAATAAGGACTCACTTTTATCCCAATCTTCTAATCTAGTGACCACATATTGTACTTGCCCACTCTCTTTAAATCGATTCATGCCTATATGTGCAAGATTTTCACCTGGCTCAATACAAGTTAAATGAAACCCTTTTTCGACAAATAGTTCCGTTGCTTTGCCACTTCCTGCTCCTATTTCGAGGATTGTATCACCTATTTGTATGCCAGAGCTTTCGATGATTTGATGAATCAACCGATCAGGGTAACTCGGCCTATATTTGTCATAAATATCAGCCGCTTGGTCAAATCGCTCGCTTTCCGTTTTCCAGTCGATGAATTTAACCATTTGTTTTCCTCCCAAATTAATTAGTCTATTTTATACCCCATTAATATCGAATCATAGAATATGCCATCGATACATAAACTTCTTGATTGAATACCTTCCGTGGTAAAGCCAAGCTTTTTGTAGACATGTATAGCTGACATATTATCTGCCCGCACTTTCAAATCCACTTTTCTTATAATACCAGTCTGTTTTGACCAATCTAGTGTACTTTGCACGAGCGCTGTACCGATTCCATTTCCCCAATACGCTCTTAAGACACTCACACCAAACTCACCAACATGTTTTAACCTAGGTCTTGAGCCACCAGCAAATGTAGCAGTGCCAACTATTTTTGAATCAACCTCCGCAATGAGATAGATCGCATTCAAAAATAGTTGGCACTG
>CAYLNI010000108.1:0-2366 GCA_964384705.1 uncultured Fusibacter sp. | reverse complement strand
CAACGGTCATGACAAACTCGCCTTGTCCAAATGTCAAGTACTCGGACTCGACGCTAATTGCATTGACATACTCTAGTATTCTCGCAGCATCCTCTCCTCTGGCTTCTCTAATTATAACCGTTTCTCCGTTTCTTGTTTGAAAGTTCAATGGCTCCCCCCTTATATTTTAATTATAATTTATATTAATTATATTATATAATCTTTATCTTGAATGCAAGAGATCGGGTAACGCAACATTTTTTATGCTACAATGAGTTTATCCACTTCTAGTAAAAAAATCTAAGCGTTAAAGAGGGTCAACATCATGAATCGTTGGTTTAAGGACTTATCACTACAAATACGCTTAATTTCAGCATTCTTAGTCATATTTTTAGTTTTGACATTCGTTTTAGGTTATGCTTTTTATAACAACACAAAGCTTAGGGTCATAGATACCAAGACGCGTGAGCTTACTACTCTAGCGGCAGAGACTGTGGACAAAATTGAACGTTTTTTATTTGAAAGATCTGCCGATGCTAAAGTTTTGTCTGAATCTAAGCTTATGACCATGGACGACGTTTCAAAGCAGATTAAAATTGATTATTTGAAGAATATCATTGAATTTTATCAAACCTATGACGTCATCTTTATTCTGGATCGCTTTGGTAACGTTATGTTCTCCTCTTCGGATGAAGATGAAACCGCCGTCGAGGTTGAAGCAATTAAAACGCATGGGTTTATCGATGATATGCTCAAAGACGATAGCTACATCTCCGATCTTGTAATTGATGAAATGTCAAATCACATGGCCATTTACTTTTCCGAACCTCTTAAAGATGAAAATGGCATAATGATTGGGACCATTGTAGAAAAGATGAATTTCAATGCAATCAATGACATTGTCAACACAGTGAAATTAGGTGAAAATGAACATGCACAGCTCATCAGGAACCAATCTCGAGAAGGTTTAAGTACAGAGAAAATTGGAGGTATTGACCATTTAACCATGACCTACCCACTTCTAAAACATAGTACACAAAAGGAGCAATGGTTATTACTTCTAACAGAACCAATTGATGAGGCATATACTGTTTTGCGCGATATCAGGACCTATTTTGGACTTGTTTTCACAGTTGCTTTTGTTATCGTTTTTATAGTTTCTGTAACTGTCTCAAAGCGTATCACAAAACCATTCAGAAATCTTAAAAAAAGAATTCATGAGTTGATGTCCTATTATAATCTCAATGATATTTCAAGTAATCAAACAACAAACGATGAAGTGAAAGCACTAACAGATACGTTTGATTTTCTCTTGGATGAGCTAAATTTCATGATGCAAAAAGTGCTTGAGAAATCAGGTGAAGCAGCCTATATGAATGAATTAAAACATTCATTGAACACGGTTGTCGAGCACGCGTTGAGTGGCATATTGACCATAGATGGCAAGGGAACCATAACCACACTCAACGCAAAAGCACGCGAAATCCTCAATTTCAATGCTGAAGGCATTCCATTTATTGGACATCTTATCTATGAATTTAAAGAAGATCATCCTTACATTGAACTGATCACATTGTTAAAAAAAGTTTATGAACATGATAATCCACTTGATGATAAAAACAGACTCAAAGATGAAGTGTGTTATATTGAGCATTCAAACAAACATATTCTAGTCAGTACATTGCATCATAAAGACCTAGATCATGCCCCTCTTGGCTTTACAGTCATATTGCAAAGCCAAGAAGATAAAGTACTCTTTGATAATAAGATTATTAGAGCAAGGAAGTTTTCTGAACTAGGCGAGCTCACTGCTGGTGTTGCACATGAGATTCGAAATCCATTGGCATCCATACGCGGATATACTCAAATGGCTCTTTTTTAGATTTCTGTTACATCAGAAGCTCACGACGACCTTAAAGTCGTTCTCTCCGAGGTCGATCGCATGGATAAAATCATTGAACGCTTTTTAAGCTTTGCAAGTCCAAATCAATTGGTTTGCGCGTATCAATCGATCGGTAGACTGATCCATGAAGTTGTAAAAGTTTTAGAACCATCACTTATTGAAAAACAGATTAAAATTGATATTAAGATTCCAGAAGATGACATGCTTCTCATGGATTATGACCAGATGAAGCAGGTATTCATCAATCTTCTGATTAACGCGATTCAGGCTTCCCCAGTTCAAAGCCATATCGATATACATTCTGAGCATGACAAGCAGAAGGCGTCGTACACGATACACGTCATCGATCACGGTGAGGGCATCGATCCTGAGATTCAAACGAGTATATTTTCACCGTTTTATACCACACGTTCAAATGGTACAGGTCTCGGGCTTTCCATTTGTGCACAAATCATAGAACACCACAGCGGATCAATCGATATGA
>CAYLNI010000107.1:629-10124 GCA_964384705.1 uncultured Fusibacter sp. | reverse complement strand
AGAACGGGCGAACTTGAGTACCCACATCAAACGTCATGGGGCGCATCCACAAGACTCATCGGCGGCGTCATCATGGTGCATAGCGACAACAGAGGCCTCGTCTTGCCACCAAGACTTGCGCCAATCCAAGTCGTCATCGTGCCAATCGCACAAAAGAAAGAGGGCGTCCTCGAACATGCAAACGCACTGTATGAAGAACTGAAAGCACTTGGAATCAAAGTAAAACTCGATGACACGACAGAAAACTCGACGGGTTGGAAGTTTAACGAGTACGAAATGAAAGGCGTCCCAATCAGAATCGAAGTGGGTCCAAGAGATATCGAAAACGGCGTGATCATGGCAGCTCGAAGAGATACACTAGAAAAATCAACGGTTGAGCGAGTAGGCGCAGGCGAGACAATCAAAAAACTCCTCGATACCATCCATGACGACATGCTAGAGCGTGCGAGAATCAGCAGAGACGAGAAGACGTTCACGTTCGACACCTACGATGAATTTAAAACAAAAATGGTTGAAACACCTGGATTTGCAAAGACAATGCACTGCGGCATAGACGCATGTGAAGCACAAATCAAAGCAGACACAGGCGTAACAATCCGCTGCATCCCGTTTGCACAAGAGAACCTCGGCGACACATGTCCATTCTGTGGCGAACCAGCGAAGCATATGGTTTATATGGCGAAGGCTTATTAATGGTTAAGTGATAGAAAGATATAAAGCTAAATAAAAAAGTGATCCAGTCAACTTTGAGGTTTTGAACAACCTCGATTGTTGATTGGGTCACTTTATTGTTGTTTTATGCTTGATTAATCATATAGCGAAACTATATCTTAAAACCTTCTCGTGATAGGTTCTGTTGATGACTTCAAGCTGCTGCCCGGCACTGTTATCCAGTCTTGATTAAAAACTCTAATCCTCCAACAGGAAGTCAATAATATTCTTGTGAATAATCCCATTTCTAGAACGGTTAACTTTATCCATTGAAATAACTAATTTAGGGTAATTATCCTCAATCGCTTCAAGAACTGAAAATTCTCTTTCTATTGTTGATTCTTCCGCAAGTAAGTACGTGACTTGAATATACATAGTCATATCTCCATCGACAGCAATAAAGTCAACTTCTTTATCATCATATTTACCAACATATATTTCATAGCCTCTTCTTCTGAGTTCCAAATAGACGATGTTTTCAAGTGATTGTCCTATGTCCTTCTCATTATCAAAATAGAGATGTCTGATACCCAGATCGTTTATGAAATACTTTTCATTGGTTTTCATGAGTTCTTTGCCTTTGATATTATATCTAGGGACACCATGTACCAGATAAGTGCTCTTTGCAGCTTCAATGTAGTTATAAATGGTTTCTTTCGAGAGTTTTCGACCTTCGTTTTTAAGATAATTTGTAATTGTCCCGGCTGAGAAAATTTGACCGATGTTATTAATAAGGTAAGACATAAACCGCTGTAATAGGTCTACGTCTCTTATATTATATCTTTTTACAATATCTCTTAATAAAATAGACTGATACATATCCATAAGGTAATTTTTGGCTGTTCTATCTTCTTCAAATTGAAATTTCCCAGGCATGCCACCTGTTCTTAGGTAGTCTAAAAAAATATCCTCACTTTTTGAAAACCCCTCACTCACTTCCTTATAAGATAATGGTAATACTTCTATGGTATAAAATCGACCTGTCAAATAGGTTGAAAGCTCGCCTGATAATAGTTTTGAGTTTGATCCTGTAATAAATACTTCTGTATCACCTTTTGAATTCAATGAATTGACAACTCTTTCAAAACCATCAACTTCCTGAATTTCATCAAGAAAAACATAGTTTTTTTTCCCGCTAACTTTCTTCGATTCAATGTATTCATAAAGAGACTTATATTCTTTAAGTGATTCTAACTCCAGCCATTCAAAATTCAAGTTGATAATTTGTTCCTTATCTACGCCTTGATTAAGGAATTCCTCTTGAATCTGTAAGAGCAATGTTGACTTTCCAACACGACGCATGCCAAGCAACACCTTAATCACTTGTTTTCCCATTACTTTTTTAATTTCTTCTAAGTATTTTTCGCGTTTGATCATCATATCTAACACCTCAACTTAAAAATACCACACCAAAGTCTTTCTTGCAAGACTTTAGTCGCCATTATTCTATTTTCGTCTTTCGTGCAAGACGTTTTTCGTGTTGTTGATATCAAGCCAATTGTAAAGCGAACGCATCGAATCCGCATCTGGCACTTCGAAGTTGCCTTTATCGTGTAATTGATTGGCTTTCCATTTATGGGCACCCATCTCGTGATACGGTAGCACCTCTAGCTTTTCTCGCATTTTGCCAAAGGACAACGCTTCCAGTTGCATCACACTTTCAACGCCATCGTTGATTCCTTTCAGGATCACCTGCCGAATCCAGTACGGCTTTTGAATGTGATTTAGGTAGGCAAGTGTCTGAAGTGGGTTCTCTATCCCATGTCGCGTCAGCTTTCGGTAACTGGCGTCATCATTGGCCTTTATATCGAGGATTACTAAATCTACAGCTTTTAGCATTTGATACCCTGCCTCACTTACGAGACATCCAGAGGTATCCAGCGCAACATGAATACCAGCATCGTGTAGCCTATGGATCAATGGCAATAGCTTTTCCACTTGAAGCAATGGTTCACCCCCTGAAAACGTTACGCCGCCAGTGTTTTTGTAATAGGGTTTATGCCTTATTATGCTTCGAAAAACGTCATCACTTGCCATCCACTTTCCATCACCTGAATGCCATGAATCTGCATTATGACAGTAGCCACATCGCATCGGACAGCCTTGAAGAAAGACGACTGTTCGAAGCCCAGGACCATCTAAAGCGCCAAGTGTCTCAATTTTATAGATTTCCAGCATCGCTATAACCTCTCGTGATAGGTTCTATTGATGACTTCAAGCTGTTGTGTCTGACTTAAGCGATGGAAATTGACCGCATATCCCGAAACGCGTATCGTAAGATTTGGATACTTTTCAGGGGCATGCATGGCTTCTACGAGTTTTTCCCTACTTAAGACGTTGACGTTGAGATGGTGTGCCCCTTGACCAAAATAACCATCGAGAATGCTAACGGCATTTTGGATTTGCACCTGAGCAGTAGCGCCTAAAGACTCAGGATTGATGGAAAACGTACAAGAAATACCGTCTCTGCAAGCGACAAATGGTAGCTTAGCCACCGAGTTTAACGACGCGAGTGCACCACCAGATTCACGATTGTGCATCGGGTTCGCACCTGGCGCAAACGGCTCACCTTTGCGTCTACCATCAGGTGTGCTTCCCGTCTTTTGGCCGTAGACGACATTGGACGTTATCGTCAACACCGACAATGTATGCTCGGCCTCTCGATAGGTTTTATGTTTCTTAAGCTTTGTGATGAAACGCTCTGTCAAATTGACCGCGATGTCATCGACGCGATCGTCGTCATTGCCATACTTCGGAAAATCGCCTTCGATTTCAAAATCGATGATGATGCCACCCGCATCAAAAACCGGTTTTACATGCGCGTATTTAAGTGCTGAAAGCGAGTCGGCAACGACGCTTAAGCCCGCGATTCCAAATGCCATATATCGGTGGACATCTGTATCGTGTAGCGCCATTTGCGTCTTCTCATAGGCGTACTTGTCGTGCATATAATGGATGATATTCATGGTATTGACATACTTTTCGCAAATCCAATCCAGCATGACATCAAATCTTTCCATCACTTTGTGATAGGAAAGCGTACCCGTGCTTTTGTCCACCTGCATGTCTGGGCTTTCAGGTGCAATCAGCGCTCCAGTCATCTCATCTCTGCCGCCGTTTATTGACAGCAATAAAGTCTTTGCAAGGTTACATCTTGCTCCGAAAAATTGCATTTCTTTACCGACGCGCATCGCAGAAACGCAGCATGCGATGGCATAATCGTCGCCATAAAGCGGTCGCATCAGGTCGTCGTTTTCATATTGAATGGCATCGGTTTTTATGGACATTAATGCACAATATGCTTTAAAGGGCTCTGGCAGATTTTGAGACCAAAGTACGGTCATATTGGGCTCTGGTGCAGGCCCTAGGTTGTCAAGCGTGTGTAAAAAACGGAAAGCGGTTTTTGTCACTTGCGTCGTGCCATCGAGCGACATGCCTCCGATACTTTCGGTGATCCAAAGCGGATCGCCCGCAAAGAGGCCATTATACTCAGGTGTTCTCAGTTGTCTCGCAAGTCTTAATTTGATGACGAAATCATCGACGAGTTCCTGAGCCAACGCTTCATCTAAGAAGCCTTCTTCCAGATCTCTCGTTATATAAATATCTAAGAAACTCCCTACGCGGCCAAGAGACATCGCTGCGCCATTTTGCTCTTTTATAGCCGCTAAATAGCCATAGTACAGCCATTGAATCGCCTCTTTCGCATTTGAAGCTGGCTTTGAGATGTCGTCGCCGTAAGCCATCGCCATCTCTTTAAGCTTATCTAAAAAATCCAATTGCTTGTCGACCTCTTCGATCAACTGAATCGTGTCGGCAAGCATCGGGCTATTCATTTTTAAGTGTTTGTCCTTTTTCTTATCTTCAATCAATCGATCGATGCCATATAGAGAAATCCGTCGATAATCGCCGATAATGCGTCCTCTGCCATAGGCATCGGGTAGTCCTGTCAAGATGCCAGCAGCTCTAAGCTTCTTGATTTCGTCTGAATACACTCTAAAGACGCCTTCATTGTGCGTGGTTTTGAAAGCGAAGTGTTCCTCAACTTTGTCAGATAATGAATAACCATAAGCCTCACACGCTTGTCTAGCCATACGAATCCCGCCAAAAGGATTAACGCCGCGTTTTAGAGGGGCATCTGTCTGTAGTCCAAGGATCAGTTCATTTTCCCTATCGATGTAACCCGGTGCATAAGATAAAAGTGAAGAAACCCGCTCGGTATCAATATCGAGCACCCCGCCGTTTGCATCTTCTTTGGCTTTGAGTGCTGTGACGTGCGCCCATACTTTTTCTGTGCGTGCTGTAGCTTTGCTTAAAAAGGAGGCATCTCCTAGATATGGCGTCATATTTGCTTTGATAAAATCGCTCAAGTCGATGGACTCACGCCATTTTTCACCTTTAAACGTACGCCACGCATGCGAATTTGATCCTAAATTTGATTTCGTTTGCATCATTCATCCTCCCAGTCATCTCTGTCAGTGATGCCTGGTGTGAAATAAAAAGCCGACACACCTAGGCAAAGTTAATGCCCAGGCGGTCGGCTATAAGTCATATGTCTCAATCCCTCGTGGTAAGCTCCACTTTTCCGCCAGTTTTGAGTCGACTTGATATACAGTTAATAAATCATTGAATTGATTATAAAACGATTCTTACTATTTGTAAAGATTTCATTTGTTTTTTTGTATATGAAATGAGATCCATTCAGATGCCTTCGCATAAGGTTTAAACCCAATACTATAATAAAATTGCTGTGACGAACCAACAAGCACCGTCTTAGCACCCAGTGCGCCAACACGTCTAATACCTTCGAGAACTGCCGCCTTACCCAAACCCATTTTCCTATACTCTGGATCCGTTGCTACGGGTTCAACAACTGCAAATCCAGCCGTAGCGTCATACCACATGCCACAATAGGATACAAAATTACCATCGGGTGCAACCACGGCTACTTTGAGGTTCAAGTCAACATTGGGCCGATTCATTTCTGCATTTGCGGCCACTTCTGCTTCTTCAGAAAATGTAAATTCTCCTTCGCCATTGATTTCGTGGTTGAATCCTCTCCACAGAACCCTTTTGTATTGATAGAGATTATAAGTTTCTTCCATAGATGTGATGCAAAATCCTTCAGGTAATTGATATTCAGTTGATGTATTTTCAATATGAAAAATTGAATCGTTTTCACTTTGCTCAGTTGCTACGAATCCAAGACTAGCTGCCATATCTTGAAAGTGTTGATCTGTATCAGAGATCACAACCGCAAAGGGGTCAGTGCCTATTAGGTTTTCGTTTGCATATGACAACATCTCATTTTTCAAATCTGCATATTCTGGTAATGCCAGACAATAAGCATTTCCCAATTTTGTGTCATAGGTTGCAATGCCAATAATTTGATTGCCAATTTCCCATAGACCTATTTTCTCTAAAGCACTTTTGTCCAGTGCCCCATGGGTAATCATCCAGTCCCATCTAGCGAATGTAAACTCTGCATACCCTAAATTCAAGAAAAAAGTTCTCACTTTATGATAATCTTCTGTTATTCCGGCATCTTTCGAATAGTGTCTAAATTGTATTGGCATAATTACATACCTCCTTTTTTACCATTATAAAAGCGCTTCGAAAAAATGAAAATTCCGATTTTATTTATAACCGTTCTATACCAAAACAGACCTTTGATTTCCCAACGATCTTTTTATGCAAAACTATATCTTGACGTGATGTATCAAGGTGCGATATAATGAAACGAAGTATATCGAACCTTGATATACTATGGGTAAGGAGGCACAAATGGAAAAAATGACATTAATCAGCAAATATCTACCTATGACAGAGTCGGCATACTGCATTTTACTGAGTTTGAGAGTGTCAAGACATGGTTATGGAATCATGCAGTATGTGGAAGAGGCGACAAAGGGTCGCATTAAAATCGGTCCTGGTACGATGTACGGTACACTTTCAAAACTGGAAAATGAGCAGTTGATTATTCAAGATAGAGAAGAAGATCGAAAAAAAATCTATAAATTAAGTGATAAAGGTCACGCCGTATTGGAACTTGAAATCGAAAGATTGCAAGAACTCGTGGATATGGGACGACGCGATACAGGAGGTGCGTTATGAACAATATTACTACAAGGCTGTTTTGGTGGTGGGGCTGGAGCCCAACGAATATGGAAAGAATGCTTGAAAACATGGAATCAAATGGCTGGAATTTATATCAAATGGATTTGATGGGAGTGCGGTTTAGATTTCAAAAGGGCGATGCGCAAAAAGTGAGCTACTGTGTGGACTACCAACAATTCCCTGATGATGAGTATTTCAGCATTTATAAAGATGATGGATGGCGTATAAAGTGGACGGGAGGCAATGGCTGGTATTTGTGGATGAAGCCGTATGAAGGCGAAAGACCAGAGATATTTACAGACACGCACTCACTCATTGAAAGAAATAACAGATTGATTAAATTGTTACTTCCGATATTCATGGTGCTTTTGGTTATATTCGCCATCTTGTTGGCTATGAATAACGATGCCCTTAAACCACTCGTTTATATTTACGTTGCCCTTATTTCACTCTATACCTACTTTTTCTATCAAGTTTATACGCATAACCAGAAGCTTAAAGCAAATATTAGGGAATAAATGAAAGCCTATCAAATTTGATAGGCTTTTTACATAGTGATATAATAAGTGTGTTATTGATTTTATGTAATTCGAGGTGATAAAGTGACATTTATAGACAAATTTATCTTTCCAAACGATGAACGGGAATTTGATTTCTTTTTATCCATTAAGAGAAGATGTTATGACAATTTTTATCCCTTTCAGGTATTGCCCCGAAAAGGACTGAATAGACTTGATTTTGAACCGATCACCATACTTTATGGCGGCAATGGTTCCGGTAAAACCACTGTGCTCAATATCATCGCTGAGAAACTAAAAATGAACCGAGAATCCATGTACAATCGATCGAGCTTTTTTGGTGATTATATTGCGCTGTGTGATGCGAGCCCGGTGGGACCATTGCCTGCGGATAGTAAAATCATCACAAGTGACGATGTGTTCAATTATATGTTGAATCTTAGGGCGCTGAATGAAGGGATCGATTTGAAGCGCGAAGACCTATTTGTAGATTATTTGGAGGCTAAGTACAGCACGTTTAAACTCCAGTCTTTGGAGGATTATCACCAGCTAAAGAAAGTCAATCAATCGCGGAGTAAAACACAATCCAAGTATGTCAGAGCAAATTTGATGGGCAACGTTAAAGGGAATTCCAATGGTGAGAGCGCCTTTGCCTATTTCACGGAAAGTATCAAAAACAGTGGGCTTTATCTTTTAGATGAGCCGGAAAACAGTCTATCTGCACAGAAACAGATAGAGCTTGTGGCTTACTTGGAAGAATGCGTGCAATATGAGCAGTGCCAGTTTGTCATCTCTACACATTCGCCATTTTTGCTCGCCATGAGAGGGGCTAAGATCTATGATCTAGATGAGACGCCCGTCGATGTCAAAAAGTGGACAGAACTGGAAAGTGTGCGCACTTATCAACAGTTCTTTGCGAAGTTTAGGGATTCGTTTTGATTTTTATTCGACGATAATCTCGCTATCTTCATTTTCGTTATCTTCGTCACCCTCGACGTATTCCAAGATATCACCAGGTTGGCATTTGAGAACTTTGCAGATTTCATTGAGCGTCGAAAAGCGGATTGCTTTGATTTTGCCCGTTTTCATATTGGATAAATTGACATTGGATATGCCTACAGCGTTGCTTAGGCTGAGGAGAGACATCTTACGATCCGCCATCACACGGTCGAGTCTTAAAATGATTGCCATGTTTGTCTCCTTTATAGGGTCTCGTCGATTTCTGATTGAAGCCGTTGTCCATATTCTAACACTTCAGATACAATCAACAAAATGATTCCGATCAATATCAGGTAGAAATTGATTGGATTGGTAAAGCCAGTAAAACCTATGACAAATACTTGAAGTAGAATACTATAGACAATCGAGAATAATGCGCCAAATAAAATGGCTATTATTCCGATTTTTTTTATTTTTTGAAATATGGATGCTACAAAAGGCGTTCTACCGATAGTAAGTTCTTTAAAAATACCGTATGACCACCAGAATATCAAAATGATTGGCAGTTGCATCAATGCGCTAATGAAATAGAGACCCGCAAAAGTGCTAGGTAAAGATTTTGGAAAATCGGTTTTTGGATTAATGATCTCGCTGCCTAATCTAATTCGGATGAATCTCAAGTCCAAATTAGCAAATTTTGTGTAATTGCCTTCGATGGTCACAACATGGTTGTCATCCACCGCTTGTGGACTCATTTCGTAGACTGCGACGCCCAAAATCATAATTAAGCGGGCTACAAGTACAATTAATATTAGCGCACAAATAATTTTCACGAAATTTGCTTTGCCGATAAATTTCTTATAGTAATCCATACCAAGTCTCCTTGTTGCACGTCGAGCGTGCTTGATAGGATTATGATAGCATGGAGATTAATGAATTACAACAACAAATTAACGATAAATGATAATTTGTTTTCAATAATCGTTAAATGAGGGAAAATTGAAGCGCGAGAGTCCCGTTTGTAAGCCAAGAGTCCCGTTTTGTATCTCAAACAAGCATTTTGTAAGCAAAACGCCCAGTTTGTAAATGAACATCCCTTGTATACACAAATATGATAAAATTGATGCATATTCCATAATATGGTATAATTTACTTTGTATAGAAGTAAGTCGTATAAAGTTGCATTATGTTATCATATATGATAACATAATAA
>CAYLNI010000107.1:0-544 GCA_964384705.1 uncultured Fusibacter sp. | reverse complement strand
AGTGTGATGAAGTAAAGAATCAACTGATGTTAGACGATGACTTCAAAAAGGAGTATGAGAAGCTGAAACCAAGATATGAAATTGTATCTCAAATAATTGAAACAAGACTCAATATGCATATCACTCAAGAAGAATTAGCTAAAAAAATGGGCACTCAAAAATCAAATATATCTAGATTTGAAAGTGGTTCATACAATCCTTCACTAGATTTCCTAATAAGAATGGCTAATAGTCTAGGTAAGGAAATTCATATAGAAATTCGATAAGACGGTATATGTGTCACACCAATAATTTGCTTAGCCATCATGCATTCAGTTTCTTCTCAGTCCGACTGAGCCACCATTCAAGTATCACGCCATAAAATAACCCTGCCACAAAACTGATGGGATCCTGAAATCCAGTTGAGCTGTAGAAGGCAAAGGAAACCAAAATTCCAAGCAAGGCGCCACGAAGCAATGCTTTGCTTCTTACAGTCACTGCCCATGGTGCGCCGACCGCTAGACCGAGAATAACGCGGTTGTACCATAGAGAAAATACAAAATCG
>CAYLNI010000106.1:2831-10152 GCA_964384705.1 uncultured Fusibacter sp. | reverse complement strand
ACAATGGGTTTAGAAATACTCTGCATCGTAAAAAGCTTCTGATAGTCGCCTGAATGCACCATCTTTCCATCATGATCCAATATAGATATACCTAGTAAAGAAGGGTCTGTTTTTCCCAACTCGGGAATATAATCGGCTACTTTTCCATTTGTCGTACTCGTCTTAAATTGATTGACCAACTCATCTAATAAAGCCTGCATCTTTCACCTCATTCATTTAGTTTCATTAACCATTATAACAGGGTCTCACAAAAATTAAAGCACCAACTTACCGCGAAAAAATTGCTTATGCACATGAATTTGAACATAGGTCTTTATTCCTTATTTACAAACAACCATTAATTTGGTACTATAGTATATGTTACATATCCATAACACAGAAGGAGTTGTCAGGAATGAAGAAAACTTTAATGACTGAAGCAGCACTGACCAAATTACAGCTGGAATACGATGAACTTATAGAAAAAAGACACCAGATATCTGAAGAGATAAAAAGGGCAAGAGGCTTTGGCGATTTATCTGAGAATGCCGAATACCATGCTGCGAGAGAAGCACAATCACATAACGAAACAGACATATTAAAATTGAAAGAAATCTTGGAAAGCTATGAGCTCGTTCAAGAACCAAGTGATAAAAGTAGCATCACCATCAGTTCAGATGTCAAAGTGAAATATTTAGATACCAATGAAGTCGAAGTCGTTTCTATTGTTACCAAGATTGAATCTGATCCACTTAACAATAAGATTTCAAATGAATCTCCTATTGGCAGTGCATTAATGGGCAAGAAAAAAGGTGATAAAATCGAAGCTATTTCTCCTAACGGCATCGTTTTATTAGAAGTTCTCGAGATTCTCTAATCATCATGTCAAAAAATATCAAATCCCCAGTGCTTTATGCATTGGGGATTTTTTTATGCCATGCGTCGCTTACCGACATCCTTAAACACTTTATAAAGTATAAAAGTTCCTATCAAATAACACAATATCGTAAAATAATACGGCGTGTTATAACTGAATCTAAACATTAAAACGCCGCCTATATAAATACCTAACGCTCTGAATAAATTGCTGACCATAGAGATCATACTGCTCATATAAGTACGCGCATCGTCGTCTACAATCTCCATCGCCAAGTTCCCTATGATAGGACTTGCCATGTTCATGAGGGATGATCTAAAGAAGAATGAAATTGTGATGATGATGATACCCTGTGGAAATGAAATTGAAAGCAAAAATGGAATCGATAACAATTGACACATTAAAACCGTTTTAACGGGTCCTAATCTCTTTGCAAGTGGTGGTACAATCAAACCACCAATAACCGTTCCAACTTGGCTGATTGCCATAATCGTTCCAACGACACCATCGTCGACGTCTAGGCTATATTTCAAATACATACTAAAAAATGGTACAACCATTCCGGCGCCTAGACCAATCAATGAAACTTGCATCAAATAGAGCAACGTGCTGCCTGAAGAGAGCTTTTTATAGCCATTTAGAAGATTCTGTAGCGTTTTTAATATCGTCTCTTCCCTACGCCTTTCCTGCATCTGTTTTCCCTGAAACTTAAAGGCAAGGATAATGCCTATGCCGATCAAAATATTGGCGCTATTGAGGACAAAACGATTCGCCATAGTAGCGCCTGAAACTGCTGTCAGCACTTGGGACAAGTACCCCAGCGATAAACTACCTATAACAAATGCGACATTCATGAGGACAAATGACATACTGAATGCCGTCACACGATGCTCTTGAGGCGTATTTTCAAAAATGATAGGCGCCTGTAACACCATAATCGTCGCATTTCCAACACCGAATATAAAGGCGAAAATCTGCATAATTAGAGGCACTTGAATATTGAGCACGATGAGATTGCTGACAATCATCAACATGAGCCCCAAAATCACAGTCGTTTTCTTGTTTAATCGATCGGCAAAAATCGCCACAGGTATTGCACCTAGAGCTACCCCTAACGTGTTGATGGAAAGTATTTGACCGACAAAGGCTTCGTTGAACCCTAAGTTTTTCAAATAGATGCTAAACAAGACATTGTATGCTGAACTTACAATCGTAACAAAAAATATGATCCCTAAATAATACTTTAAATTACTTGAGATGTTTTTAAAAAAATCCGCATAAACATTAATTGCTGCTTTCATATAATCACCAAAAATTATTATATCATATATTTCGCCATTCGAAATATATATTTTCGACGTCCGAAATATTATATTTTTTTAACTTGAATAGGATTGTTGAATTGTTTGAATTACGTTATACTATTAAAAAAATGCTGGAGGTTTTTATGGCTTGTATGTATCCGTCACCAAGCAATGCACCGGAAGTTCTCTATCCGTATATAAAAAAAGAATTGGCAAAATTATTCGAAGCTGAAACAGATTGGGTGGCAAATGCCGCAAATGCTGCATCTACACTTGGCTTTCTCATGCCACAGCTCAACTGGGCAGGTTTTTATCTCTATAACGGTCAAGAACTCGTTTTAGGCCCTTTTTGGGGTAGACCGGCAGTAACGAGAATCAGCATAGGAAAAGGCGTCTGCGGCGACAGTGCGGCTTCTAGGACGACAATAGTCGTTCCTGACGTTCATCAATACCCTGGACATATCGCATGTGACCTCTTGTCAAATAGCGAGATCGTCATTCCTTTGCTAAAAGATGGTAAACTCATTGGCGTTTTGGATATTGATAGCCCTGAAGTCGAACGTTTCACAGAATCTGATCGCACTGGTTTAGAAGAAATCGTTCAGTTATTGATTGATACGATTTCATTTCCCATCAGAGAATAGAATAAAAAGGCGCGCATAAAATGTTATTAAGCATTTTAGCGCGCCTTAATTTTTATAGTTAGTAAGAACGGTCAAGTAGCGCTTTTGCCATATTCTCGATAGCGACTTTATATACGCTGTCTGGAAGTTTTTCAATGCGCTTATAGGCACGCTTCGTGAACTTCTTAGCAAGTACCCTTGATTTTTCAATGCCATTATTTTTGATGATCAGCTTCATCAGCTCATCTTCAGAATAACTTAGAACGCTTTCAGCTTCACCTTGAATGGAATAGATGACCGGCAACGTATAATAACCTTTCTTCAAGTCATTTCTGACTGATTTCCCAACGACTTCTTGATCGTCAGAAAAATCGAGAATGTCGTCAATAATCTGAAAGGCAATGCCTAAATCAAATCCGATGTGACCAAGATTTTTAGAAAAAGCTTCCGAGCAGTCGCTCTCAGATGCACCAGCATACATACTTGTTGCAAATAGTGCAGCCGTCTTACCGCTCACGATTCTCAAATAGTTTCTAACTGTCATATAGTGAAATTTGCTGTTGTACTGTAGGAGTTCACTCTCACAAATGCGTTCAATTGCTTTTGCGAGCTTTGACATGTGATCCGCATCATAATCTTTACCATTTAAAATGGACATGGATTTGGAGAGTAGATAATCACCTGCATACACAGCCATATCTTTGCCGTATTTGCTCTGTGCACTCTCTTTGTTGCGTCTCAATTTAGAATCATCGACGATATCGTCATGAATCAATGTCGCCATATGCAGCATCTCAATTGCCGCAGCCAACTTAACGACTTTATCGGAATTGTAGTTGCCAAACTGAGCAGCTAATACTGTCATTTGTGGTCGAAGCATCTTGCCATTTAAATCGATGACATCTTCGATCACTTCTTTTATGCCACTAAATTTTGTCTTAGAATACGCTTTGATTACGACTTTTACTTTATCTAATTCATTCTGAAGCGCTTGCTGTATTTCAAGACTCGGTTGTTTGTTATTTACAGTAAGTGCCATAAATTTTCTCCAATACATCTTCGCGCTTAACGATTGAAATTTACGCGCTCAAGATACTTTATTAAGATTTTTGCCACAATCCCGACAAAAATACCAGTTGGAATCGCAACAATGAGCAAGATCGGAAGGTAGGTCAAAATCAAGACATTGTGAATGATAATCGCAGCGACAAAGAGTTGCCCCAAATTGTGTGCGACTGCGCCAGCTATGCTGACCCCAATTAAACTGATTTCACCTTTAAATACTTTTAAAATCGCAGCCATGACTAGCAAGCTTAATACGCCACCAGAAAAACTGTATAAGAAACTCGATAGCGATCCAAATGTCGTTGCTGTGAGTAAAACGCGTAAAAGCACGACAGCTGTAGCTTGCTTAAATGTCAACAAATAGATGGCCGACAATGTAATGATATTTGCCAATCCCAGTTTCGCACCAGGTGCAATAAATGGTATCGGCAACATGCTTTCAATAAAAGATAAAATCATGCCTTGTGCGACTAGTACGGATATAAAAACGAGCATCCTTGTCTTAGAGGCAGTATTTTTTCTTTTAGGATTTTCGCTCATATAAACTCCTTTGAGACGCTGCTAATCCGCAATACTATCTAGACCGTCTTCCTCGGCATTTTCCGAGAAAATTTCAACTGTCACTTTGTGCGGTAAACAAACGATAATGCCACCATTTTGAGTAATCGGTTGCGTTTTTACGCAAATCTGATCTCTACAGTTGGCTTCAGAGATTGAAACAACACCATCCTTGATAACAATTCTGTTGATTTCACCATCTTCATTATAGAGAAATTCTTCATTTGTTTTTTCAGTCAACTTAAATGACTTGATGATAACGCCATCGTGTTTGACAAGGACCTCCTGGGCAGAATCATTTTGACTTTGAAACCAATTGATGGTTCCAAGCGCTATGAGACTGACGATCAAGACTATTCCAATGAGAATCATATCGTTTTTTTTCATGAGTACCTGACTTTCTTTAAATTGAACAAATTGCATCATTTAAAAATCGTATCTGCATACACAGATACGATTTTTCATTTTTGTGTCGCGTTATATGTGATGCTTTATTAATGGAAGAATAAATAAGATTTTCTAGCGATCTTCGTACCTTTCCACCATTTCTTAAGGAATGGCAGTACATAGTAATCCATGCCGAATGTGCTACCTGATCCACCGATCATCGCAATACCGCCAAAGAAGAACCAAAGGATAGACGCGTCAGACATACCTGTTAATGTGATACCGACTGTCATAACAGTCGTCATAACTGCAGAGATAAATGTGAACAAACCAGCGATTAAACATAAACCGAAGATAATTTCCATAAATACCATACCTGTTTGGAACATAACAGCATTTGGTGCAACGATATTGTCAATTGACCACTGAACGACACCAGGGATGTTTTCGATTAATGGCTTCATAGCAACTGCGCCTTCTTCAACCCATTCAGAAGCTTGTGCAACAGCGTCTGATGCATACATTTTAGGTTCAGCCAACCAACCTTCGTCGATTTTCTTGTAGCCTTCGATTAACCACATAACACCAAGGAACATTCTAAGTGGAACAAGCCAGAAGTTAGGTGATGCTTTAGAGAAGTGACCACCAAATACAGAGCGTCTGTTTTTAATGTGGAAGAATTCATTCATAATATATTCAGAAAGTTGAGCAACACCACTTACTAAGAATAAGTAGTAGAAGTTGACCATATGCTTAACCATAACAGCCAAGAAGCCATTGAATTTTAAGCCATTGTTATCTGATACGGCATATTTAGCGCCGATAGAAACCATGAAACCATGGTAGTTTTGTTTGTGTTCGTGCATTTCAGTTTTGTTGATCATTGCAGCGATGTTGACTGCTGCAGTGTGGCCTGATTGCTCAGCCGCTTCAACGATTTGTGGCAAGAAGCCATCTTTATCTTCATAGTGAACGTTGTCGCCCGCTAAGAATACATTTTCATATTTTGGTGATTGCATATACTTGTTAACGACAACTCTACCTGCTCTACCTGCGTCAAGACCAAGTTTGCCAACAAAGTTGCTTACTTTGATACCAGCACCCCAAACGAGTGTTTTAGTCTTGATCACGCGACCGTCTTTAAGCTCAAAGCCGTCTTCTGTCGCTTTGACAAGAGCTGCATTTTTAAGAAGCTGTACGCCAATTTTTTTATATCTATTTTCAACTTTTGTAATTTGTTTTTCGTCTTTTAGCGTATTGAGTATTCTAGGTGTTGCTTCGATATTGTAAATCGTTACTTCTTTTTTATCTACGCCGTATTTAACAGATAAGTGATCCTTCGCTTCGCCAAGTTCACCAACCATCTCAACGCCTGTAAAACCACCACCAACAACTGCGAATGTTAAAAGTTGTTTTCTAACTTCTACATCTTCTTCAATTGCAGCAAGTTGGAACATATGCTCAATGTGATTTCTGAGTTTTACTGCATCTTCATAAGACCAAAGTGTAAATGCGTGTTGATCGATGCCTTCGATACCAAACGAGTTTGAATCCGAACCACAAGCTAAAATAAGGTAATCGAATTTGTATGTTTTCTTGTCTGAAACCAATTGCTTGCCTTCAAAATCCACATTTGTGATCGAGTCTGTTACAACTTTAACTTTTCTCTCCGCAAAAATGGTTCTAAGGTCGATTTGAATCGCATCTGGATTCGTACGGTGACCAGCAACTTCATGAAGTTCTGTCATCAATGTGTGATACGGTTTTCTGTCAATCAATGTAATTTCTACAGAGTCGTCATTTTTGAATAACTTGTGCAATTTCTTACCAGCTGCAACACCGGCATAACCACCGCCAAGAATCAATATTTGTTTCTTTTCTGCCATATTATCCCTCTTTCTATAATTTCTATAATTCCTCTTTAATATTATACCAAAAACCTTAAAAATAGAAATAAAAATTTAATTTATTGTAGGAAATTAACTATTTTAATAAAAATGCTCTTTTTCTAAGGTCATTAGTTAATGAGGATTATGATTTATTTTCCACAAATATAGAACTGCATCGTCAAGATTATGCTATATCCGTGGTAATTAACAATTTAATCTTTTCAATCACATCAACGATCGCTATTTCCGTTTTTTCACGATCCGATCTAAGAGAAAATTCTACAAGGCCATCATCAATGCCCTTTCCAACAGTTACGCGAATTGGTATGCCGATGAGATCTGCATCTGCGAATTTTACACCAGCGCGTTCATTCCTATCATCGATAAGAACTTCAACGCCACTTTTCTTAAGCGTTTCATAGAGATCAAAGCCAGCATTGACTTGTTGCTCAATTTTTGTATTGACGATTGTTATAAGCACTTGATAAGGTGCAACAGAAAGTGGCCAGTTGATCCCGTATTCATCGTGGAATTGTTCGACAACAGCCGAAACGCATCTTGATATACCGATGCCATATGAGCCCATCATAAAATGCTTCGCTTTTCCATCTTTGTCTAGGAATGTTGCCTGCATCGCTT
>CAYLNI010000106.1:975-2807 GCA_964384705.1 uncultured Fusibacter sp. | reverse complement strand
GTATTTATCGCCCAACTGGAATATGTTTCCGACTTCAGTTCCCTTATCAAGCTGTAGTGGCGCGCTACATTTTGGACAGCTATCACCGACTTCAACCAATAATAGATCTGAGCTCACGTTATAATCCGCTGGATTCAGATTGACATTTTTGTAGTGATAATCGAATTCATTAGCACCACAAATGGCATTCGTCACATCGAAAACCCTCGCATCTGCGATGATCTCAACATTTTCATTCAAGCCGATTGGACCTGCAAAACCGAGTACAGAACCGGTTAATCTTCCGATTTCATCTTCTGTGAGCATCACGAGCTCATCCTCAGATTCACCAACACATTTTGCTACTTTTATTAGGCTCATCGTACGATGACCAGGAATCATTACCGCAAACACTCTTGACTCATCTTCTTTTTTCACTAAGAGCGTCTTGATAAATTTTGAAGGATCACACTTGAAAAATTGTTCTAAATCTAGGATTGTTTTGATGTTTGGCGTGTGAACGCGTTCCATTTCAACTGGTGATTCTTCATTTTTTACAGCTTTGTAGATTGCATCGGCCACTTCATCTGTCGCAGCATAACTACATTGGTCACAATAGGCAATCGTACTCTCACCACTTGGTGTGATGGCGATATACTCATGTGAAATACTACCGCCCATATTGCCAGAATCACCTTGAACGACTTTATATTTAAAGCCCATGCGGTCAAATGCTTTAGAATAGGCAACTGCCATGTTGTCATATGACTTTAGCATGCCTTCATAATCCGCATCAAAAGTGTAAGCATCTTTCATGATGAATTCACGTGCTCTTACGAGTCCAAAACGCGGTCTTCTCTCATCTCGATATTTGGTCTGGATTTGATACAAGTTGAGTGGTAATTGTTTATACGATTTAAGTTCATTGTTGATCATGAACGTAAAATACTCTTCATGTGTTGGTCCTAGGCAAAATTCGCGGTCATGACGATCGCGCAATTTGAACATTTCAGGTCCAAAATTCTCCCACCTATTGCTCGCATCCCAGATTTCTCTTGGTTGAATAGCGCTCATCAAAACTTCTTGAGCATCATGGGCATCCATCTCTTCACGAACGATGGCTTCGATTTTCTTCATCGCTCTAAATCCAAGTGGCAAAAATGAATAGACACCTGATACGAGTTTGCGGATCATACCTGCTCTCAGTAATAATTGTGCACTCATGATATCGGCATCGCTTGGCACTTCCCTCAATGTCGGCATATATAAATTTGAAAGTTTCATCTGGTCACCTCAAATATTTTCTATAGTATCAGAATGATGCGATTTACATATTTAGATAACCTAAACATGCAATTTCCTACTTATAATAAATGAAAAGGCCATGAAATACAATACGAATTGAACAATTTATTAAAAACAATTCTCAATTAGATATTAAATGGACACTTTGACATTTAATGGTTTTAACTTTCAAAATCAAAGATGACTCTTCTCACAGATTTAAGAGGATCAAGCTACCCATGGTCAACCCAATTGCGGCAACATCTTTTTTGTATAGCGTCTCTTTAAATAAGATGACACTTAAAACGGATATCAATAAAATCGACCCTGCACTATATGCTGGAAAGACGATTGCCGCTGGAAAAACATCAAGTGCATTTAATAAGAAGAAGGATGCAAATAAATTTGGAATGCCAATCAAACTACCGATGACAAGAGCATGCCCTTTTTTAAGTGGTTTATTATCACCAATTATATACTGTATCAAGCTGAGTAAAAAAGCGGTTGCGAAAACAATAAAGAGAAATACTGGTTTATATTCAAGTGATACCAATCGTTGAAAAATCTTG
>CAYLNI010000106.1:0-857 GCA_964384705.1 uncultured Fusibacter sp. | reverse complement strand
TAGGTCGATTCGCGATAACGATTGCTATCATAGCTACGAGGATGCCAATGCTTTGGATTTGGCTAGGCATTTCATTCCAAAGGACGATCGAGATGATCATGGGTATAAGAATACCCAGTTTTGCAAACATACCTGATATGCTTGCACCGTTTTGTTTGACGCTTTTTTGGTAAATACTAAAACTCAATAAGAAAAACACACCAGTTGCAATGCCAATCACGCATGTCAATATAAATTGCGAATCGTTAAAATCTACCAATGCACTCTTTTGATTATAAAAGATCATAACTGTACTGATGAGTGTTGCTATCGCATAATTAGAAACGGTTATTAGGCGTTGATTCAAATGATGCATGGAAGCATATTTGAATAATAAAGCGATAGATGCACTAAATAAAGTTGCTAGCATCAATGAACCCAAATTTCACCTCATTTATTTTGACTAAAAAACATTATTAACCACTCTAAGAATGACAAATTGCTGTAAAAGTGATTGTGTACATAAGTACCTATAACATTGTACGCGTGATAGCCACATTGCCATGTCTCTTTTTTTCCACTGACTGAGATCGCCATATCCACGTCTCTTGCAATGACTACCGAGTGATGAAACTCGTGACCGCGATATGAAATTGAAACACTATTATCGATGCATTGACTATCACTTTTCATCTGAAGTGTCGCATCTACATGCCCAAAACGTTGAAGTCGGTCTGTCATTTTTGATGTCCCATCGAAGATGCCAACCATCTCAAACCGATCACCGTCGCTATTTTCAAGCCACTCCATAAGATACATGAGCCCACCACATTCGGCATAAATAGGTAAGCCATTCTGTGCGTGTCTTCTAATGGAAG
>CAYLNI010000105.1:9111-10153 GCA_964384705.1 uncultured Fusibacter sp. | reverse complement strand
ACAAGCATTCAAAAAAAAGTTGAATTTAAAATGAATCGAGGTCATATATGAAACTGTTTAAAAGTGGTCAATTAACATTATATAAAAAATTGATCCTAACGATTTTGTTTTCAATGTTTATTTATGCGACAGCTGCGATATTTAATGATCAATTCATGAATTTTATGTCTATAACAGGTTACTTGACTTGGCATGTCATTTTTGAATTTATCGGCATATTAGTCGCATTTTCAATATTCACAGTGACCTACTTTGTCTATGAGGAATCAGCCAACCTGAGCATGATTATTCTAGGATGTGCTTTTTTGACAATGGGTATTCTCGATATGTTGCACACCTTTAGTTTTAAAGGGATGTCCGATTTTTTTATATCAAACAGCACCGCGAATCGAGCGACAACATTATGGATACTTTCGAGAACTTTGGGCAGTTTTGGCATTTTGTTATCGGTGTCCATGCCCTCACGCGTTCGATACCGTATCAAAAAAGAGATTTTTGCTGTATCGACAACAGCATTTTCCATTTTACTCTTTTTTATCGTTACTTTTATACCCGATTTCTTCCCACCTATGTTTGTAGATGGCAAAGGACTCACAAATACAAAAATTGTCATGGAGTACGTTGTCATTTTCATTATGGCCCTTACTTTTATAATGATTTTAACAAAATATAAACGCACAGTTCAAAGACTTGAACATCAATTTCTCATAGCGCTTATCCTTATGATGTTCACAGAATTTGCGTTTACAAGCTATGGTAGTGTTTATGACGTTTATAATTACATCGGCCATATTTTTAAAATTATCGCTTCCATAATCCTATACAGGGCGATCTATATTGAGAATGTAAGTGAGCCATACAGACAAATGAAAAAAGCCAAAAATGAGTTAAAGGATTACTCTGATAATCTTACTCTAATCGTCGATCAACGGACAAAAGAACTCAAGGATATCAATACAATTCTTGTAAAGGACATTGAATACGCAAAAAAAATGCAACTGAGCCTTATGCCTGAAATACTGCCTATAAATCAGTCCTTATC
>CAYLNI010000105.1:379-9101 GCA_964384705.1 uncultured Fusibacter sp. | reverse complement strand
AGAGTATTTACCTGCGGATCAGTTAAGTGGCGATTTTTACAACGTGATCAAACTTGACGATAGTAATCTCGTTCTCTATTTGGGTGACGTATCTGGACATGGCGTTTCAGCTGCTCTGTTAACGGTCTTTGCCAATCAAAATATCGTGTCCATCAAGGAAGTAGAAAATAGTCAGCGTACGATTGTATCACCAGAGGAAGCATTGAACATTCTATATAAAAGATTCAATCAAACCAATTTTGATGATGAAACGTATATTATCATGCTCTACGGCATATACAATGTTAGCACTAAAATATTTCGATATGCCTCTGCAGGTATGAATGTTTCACCCTATGTGATTAAAAAATCAGGTGAACTGATGATGATAGACGCTAAGGGATTTTCAATTTGTAAACTTGGTGAGTATTTTACACCTTTTTATGAAGAAAGAACCATCAAACTTGAAGCTGGTGACAAATTGTTTTTGTACTCAGATGGCCTCATTGAATGCAGAAATAGCAACAATGAACTCTATGGACAGGAACAAATGGAAGCCTTTTTAAAGGAGAATCACACATTAAATGCAAGTGAACTGAAACGTGCTCTACATGAAAATCTTTGTCATCATATCGGTCAGATTGAGAGCCTTATGGATGATGCAACTTTCTTAATTATGGAGATTCACTAAATCATTTTTTTTGCACCACAAAAACAAAGATCATCATTATCATCTTTGTAAAACGTATAGCTTTCATCGATCCAAGTGTGATGAAAGTTAGTTGGTGAAACTGGAAATATTGGGATAACGTATTCTTCATCAATCATAAAGTACATTTTACCTTCGTCTTGGTAAACTGTAAATTTCTCAATATCATTTTTGTATGTGCCTATATAACGATCAAATACCCCTGATTCCAATTCATAAATAGGCGGTTTGTTTGGAAACGCTACCTTTTCCTCAAGCATAAATGCCGCAATAATATCTATTATGCGCATAACCGATGTAAATCCGTAATTGCTAAAGACGATAATACTCAATTCTTCTGAATCATATCTATGAAATTCTGTTATGAATCCAAGGCCTCCGCCCCCGTGACTGATTCTATTACGTCCAAATTTTTCTTCGATAAACCAGCCATACCCGTAATCATTGCCTTCACTTTCAGTCTCTCCTGAGCATGCATATGGTGTAAAGATTAGATCAAGTGTTTCTTTAGATACGAGTTTTTCTGAACTTAATGCAAGGTTCCATAATTGCATATCCTCAACGGTGGAATAGATATCACCGGACCCAAACGCAAGATCGATGTTCATATACTTAAATCTTATAAGTGATTCGTCGTTCAGATAGTACCCAGTAGCGAGTCCTTCGATGATTTTTTTATCTCTTTCAACACCAGTATTGTACATATTTAAAGGCTTAAAAATATTTTCTGTTAAAAACACATCATATGTCATTCCAGATGCATTTTCAATAATACACGCGAGCAAATAATACCCGAAGTTCGAGTAATTCCAAGCTTGACCCGGTTCGCATATGAGAGGCAAATTTCTAAAGGCATCTATCATATGCGAACGTTTATGCTTAGGTTGATTCATAGTTTTTTCAAATTCGGCTCCAAATAAATACTGTAATCCTGACGTGTGTGTTAATAGTTGATGAATAGTAATGCGTTCATCAAGTTCATTGTAATCCGGCATGTACTTTCTAGCATTATCATGAGTACTTAATTTACCTCTTTCCTGCAACATCATGATCGCCATAGCTGTAAATTGCTTTGTGATAGAGCATATTCGATGCTTTGTTTGAGGGGTATTAGGAATATTGTATTCGTGACTGGCAAATCCGTAGCCCTTTTTAAATACCGTTTCCCCGTTTTTTGATACAAGTACCGAGCCGCTGAAAGGCCATGTATTACAATATAAGTCCATAAAGTTTTCTATCTCACTAATCATCGATGCATTCATTTTAGCCACGCTCCTATATAATATTTTTTTGTATATTCGTTCAACTTTATCATTGAGGAAATTGCATGTTTCCTTAATTATATCATTATAATAGCTATAATTAAACAAGTGCAATTGATGTGCAAAATATTTTATATGGAGGTTCTGATGAGTAAAGTATTTATTTCAAATTGTAAAACTTACGAAGTTGACAAAATTAAAGCATCCCTTTCTGAAACATTGGATGCTATGGGTGGCTTATCAAAATATGTTCAGCCTGGTCAGAAAGTACTCTTGAAAATCAACCTTATAGGACCTAAAAAGGCAGAAAAAGCCGCTACAACACATCCTGAGTTTGTTAGAGCTGTCGGTCAACTCGTTCAATCGATCGGTGCGCAAGTCTTTGTCGGCGATAGTTCAGGCGGTGCGATTGCTGGCATGGCGCCTACAAAGAAGAGTTTTACATTAGCTGGGATTGAGAAAATAGCCCATGAAGAAGGCTTTACACTCATTAACTTTGACGAAGTCGGTCCCGTTTCAAAAGAAGTTGAGGGCAATTTAACTCAAGATTTATACATCTCAAAAGCTATTGAAGAAATGGACGTCGTCATAAATTTACCGAAGATGAAAACACACTCAATGGGTGTTTACACAGGTGCCGTCAAGAATTTGTTCGGTGTGATACCCGGGCTTAGAAAAGCGAAATATCATAGAGATGCGCCGAACCCGGAAGCTTTTGGTGACGTTCTAGCGGATATTCATAAAGTTATCACGAATATGCCCCTTCATATCATGGATGGTATCATATCCATGCAAGGTGAAGGGCCTACAGCGGGTGCACCTTATCCTGCGGGCAAAATACTCATTTCTGAAGATCCTCTTTCTCTCGATCGCATCGCGATTGAGATGATGGGAATTGCACCAGAGCGTGTCGATATTCTCAAAGCAAGTATCAAGAGAAACATCGGTGTATGGGATAAAAACGAAATTGAAGTGATTGGTGATTTTGTAAAATTCAAAAACTATGATCTTCCTAAAAGTTATAAAACCAATGCCATCAAGGACTATACTAAAGTCAGAGGCGTCATAGACTTTTTTAAAGTCGTTCCAGTAGTCAATCAAAGCAAATGCATCTCTTGCAATTCCTGTGTTGATGGTTGTCCTGTAGGTGCAATCAATCGAGATACAAAAATAGTCGATTACACGATTTGTATCGACTGTCTTTGCTGCCATGAATTATGTATGGTCGAGGCCGTTGAACTCAAATCCAAGAATCAGATGGTCAACGTCATTCGATCCATTGCAAATGTTTTTTATAAGTAGACTTAAATTTTTCTATCTAACTAAATTTATTATTTCATTTATGCCCTCTTTGTACCACTCGTCGAAACCATAAGCTCGACCGTATAAGATTTTCTCAAATGTCCAATACTTTTCTTTTAGATTAAATTTTTTAAGGACTAAATTAATGTCGTTATGCTCATAATGATTTAAGACTTTTAATGTAAATTCCAAGCCATACTCTTCCTCTTCTTCAAGCAGATTTAAGAAATCAAAATCTGGGTCAGAAATAGCAACATCTCCAAAATCGATAATGCCGCAAATCATATTTTGACTTACATCATATAGTATATGGTCACTGCTAAGATCATTATGGATTAAACATGGTTTATAGCTATAATAGTCATGGTCATTTCTTATTTCTTGATAAAAATCCTCTACAATATGTTGATATTTCGTAAGTCCTTCATTAAACAGGATTCGACTGATTTCTGAATGTTCTTTCTCATATTTTTCTCGAACATCAATTATTAAATGCATTTGATTGTTGTCAACTGGTATCATGTGTAAAGCGCGTAGAAAACGAGCCAAATCAAAGGCGATTTGCTCTTGAGTAGCACTTGACAAACTTCTCAATAAATCTGGGGTTAATGCTTCTCCATTTAATTTATTGTAACCTGCAAAAACCATAGGAAAAGCGTCATTGGGCTGACCCTTAAATATAACCTTTGGCGTAGGAACAGGCAGTTTATCTTCAATTAGAATCAGAATATCCATTTCCTTCAACAGATTATCAGATGCGCCTTGATGTTTTGGAAACTTAAAAACATAAGCATCATTTACTAAAAATGCTTCACAATCGTTGCCAGTTCCAATCCCCTCAATCGATTCAATTTGGATGGTTGGAAACTGTTGATTTATGATTGCCTTAATCCTTTCATTATCATATATGTTTATCAAATTGCCTCCCATTATATTAGACTATTATGAAATATATCCATCTTTCCTCGTTGCAAACACATCGTTACAAATCCCTATTGACAAAGAAGAACATATCAATTAAAATTATATAAACACAGACAAATGCAGTCTGAATTATCTACTCAAGGAGATGTGCTTATGAAATATACGAAAGCAACCGATTATGCCTTGCATTTGATGGCCTATTTCGTTAAACATGAAGGCAAAGAAAATCTAAGCTTACAGCCTATAGCAACTCATATGAATATTTCACCTACTTATTTGTCCAAGATTCTCACACAACTTGTCAAAGCAGATTTGATTCAATCTTCAGCTGGCGTAAATGGTGGTTATAGTCTAAGAAAAGCTAAAACCGAAGTAAGTTTTTATGATGTGCTTCAGGCCATAGAAGGTAGTGGTGCACTTTTTACGTGTGAAATGAACGAGAATCACGTATGTAAAATCGAAAAAGTTATGAGAGAAGCAGAAGAGAAAATGGTCGCACATCTCAAAGAACAACGTATCTATGATATTGTCTAGAAATTGAAAAATGCAGTTATCTACTGCTCTTTTTTCGACATATTCACAGACAATTACACTCTACATTATATTTTATAGGAGGTCTATTATGACTCATGAGCATCATTCAAATCATGACGCAAATCAAAAATTTTTAACAAAGATAGCTTTTTTAGATAGCAATCAGAGAGAACAACTCATACCACCAGAAGTACTTGTCAATCAAATGCCCATCGAAAAGGATCATATTCTACTTGATGTCGGTGCAGGTACGGGCTTTTTTACGATTCCCATGGCAGAAAAGACAACGAGCAAAGTTTATGCATTGGATCCTGATGGTCGCATGTTAGGCGTTATAGAAGATAAAGCAAAAGATAAAGGACTGACAAATATCGAGTTGATTCAAGGTTACATCGAAGACTTAAATCTAACGCTCGAAAGTGTCGATTTTGTAATGGCATCATTAATCCTTCACGAAGTGCCTTCACTGACAACTGCCCTATCAAATATTAATGACGTTCTAAAAGTTGGCGGTCACTTATTATGCCTTGAGTATGAAAAAGATGATTTAATCGTTGAAGGACCGCCAATGTCTATACGTCTTGGCTCTGAAATGCTTGAACAAACCTTGCAAGCCACTGGATTTGAAATTGTGAAGACAACTAGAATCAATGATGCAATTTATACTGTATTGGCAGTAAAAAAGTGAAATCAGTTAAGAAATTCTTATGATTTATATCAATTTCAATGTAATATTTTTTATGTATTCTTTATACATCACAAACGTATAAGGAGGCACATATTTTGTATGCTTTACAACAATCTTTAAAAGAAATAATGGAATCTGGTGTACCACCAAATCCAGCCATGAGTCGAATCATCTTTGACTATTCCAATTATCATGCCATCATGGTGATGATGAGTGGCTTTTTACTTTTAATATTTACATTTCTTATCTATAAATTTTGGACTAAATTCAAAAGTCCATCTTGTACCAGATGGACTTTTGAAAAGAAATCCTATTTGTATTTTTTGCTTATTAGTATCACTATGGCGTTATTCATGTTTTTGCTCGTTGCTGCAAATACCTCTAACACATTAGATCCTCAAACCGGCTTATCCTTGACTTACGAACAAACAAGTCCTGATGTTTCAGCATATTCTGAAGAAATGCATTTAACGTTTAACCATTGGATAGAGTCTAGCGATTCTAGTATCCCCCAACCAATTAACAGTGAAATTGAGAATCGCGTTAACTTTCACACAAACAAGGCTTTAAAAAGCTTTGCACTATTAATTGTTTTTATTGTACTCAGCTTAAAGACATGGAAAAAGATTTTAATTCGCTCAAAAACCATCAATGCTTCATTGCGTATTATGAATTGGAACCTTAGCGATAAAATCAATTTTGCAATTGGAAATACTTCTATTGCGCTCTCGATATTGCTCTTGATTATGGTTATCGCTAATATTCAAGGCGCATTTGCACCACTAACTGCTTTTTTAGTAGGCTTTTTATAATGCGTCTTTTACTGGCCGTGCTTCAATGTAACCTCTATACCCCATTGGTGCCAGTTGAAATCTAGGTGCAACTTCAGGTGCCCAAGCGTAGCCATAAACGGAAGGATCAAATTTATCAATATGCTGCCATACTTCGCCAATCTCGTTCATGAAATCGTCATCGTTATAAGCCTCGCCTTGAAACACCATCAGCTTGCAAGGTGGCAATTCAATAAGTTCATAGCCCTCAGGAACTGCATTCGCATAGTCTACAGGCACTTCAACACCTTGAACGTATTGAGATGTCCCTTCTCTAACTAGATGCTTAGGTAACCACATGCCAATAGGCTCATAGAGTGCTTCTTTAACACTCGTTAGAACCGACCACACATCACAACCGACTTCCTCACAGTAGGCAAAATACTCAGTTGCCTCTTTCCCTCTTTTTAATAAAACCTTACGAACAGGTCTCTCAATGACCTGAACAAACACTGTCTTGGTCGTACGCTTTTCATTCATGACTTTTTCTCCTTTATGAAATGCTCGGTAGGTATCAAAAACTTTCTGAGGCATAAACAATTTAATGGGCGGTGTGTTTTCACTGTATTTACTTGGTGGCATCCCAAATTCCTTTGAAAAAGCTCTTGTAAAGCCCTCGTGTGAATCGAATACAAAATCCAGTGCAACATCGAGGATTTTCTCATCGCCATCTCGCAATATTAACGCCGCTTTTGTAAGCCTTAACGCGCGAATATACTCAAACGGTGCTTTGCCAACGACTTCTTTAAATAGTCTTGCAGCATGCCATGGCGAGTACCCTGCTGCAACCGCTAATTCTCGTAAAGTAATTTTACGTAAGATATTGTCATCAATATACTCTTGCATCTGCTGGACCGCTTTCATTGTTTGGACCTCATCCATCTTCTCACCTCCTACTGCCATAATTATAGTTCATTAAGGTTTCTACTTCTTGACCTGGGTTGCGCTAATTGATCAAATTGATAATTCTATTATCAACATAGATCACTTTTTTGTATTCTGATTTCGTTAACTCTGGAAAGGCTTCAAAAATCTCTTCTAAAAGTGCTTCCTGTGTTAGGTCTCTCTTAACCGATAATCTTTTAAATAGTTTACCATTAATTTGGATTGGAATATCAATAACCGCTGCAAATAGATACTTTTTATCATAGTCGATCCAAGATGCTTCTAAAATTGAATTTCCAAATACATTTTGAAAAATCTCACTGGTTATGTGTGGCGCAAGAGGGTTTAACAACACCAAAAACTGTCTTAACTCTTCTTTCGTTATAAATCCATCTTCTCTAATTTTTTTGATGAAAATCATAAAAGCTGAAATGGCTGTGTTTAACTTTGAGTTTTCAATATCATCCTCCACTTTTTTAGCTAATTGATTTAGTGCATAGATGTGATCGTTTGAAACAGCTTTGCCTTTTATCATATATTGTAGCTGCCAAACGCGATCTAAGAAAGTTGTAATCCCCGAGATACCCGAATATGTCCACGGTGTATTATCTTCGAATCCTGCTAGAAACTGTACATGTAGTCGTGCAGCATCGGCCCCATATTTATCAATGACCGTCATTGGGGAGACGCCGTTTGCTGAGCTTTTACTCATCTTCTTTCCTTGGTCGTCTAAAATCAAGCCACTACCCATCTTGCGAATAAACGCCTCCCTACTTGGAACAGCGCCTATTTCATATAAAAAATTCTGCCAAAAAAATGCATACAGAACATGCCTTGTGATATGCTCAGTGCCACCTGTATAAAAATCAACACTACCCCAATACTTCAATTTTTCAAAATCAGCTAACCGATCTGGATTTTGTGGATCGATATACCTTAACCAGTACCAACTTGAACCTGCCCAATTAGGCATCGTGTCCGTTTCTCTGCGTGCATCACCACCACATTTTGGACAAGAACATTTAACCCAGCTTTCAATTTTTGATAATGGAGAGTCGCCTTTTTCATTTGGTAAATAGTCTTTAGTTTCAGGCAATTTTAAAGGCAACTCTTTTTCATCAAGTGCAACTGTCCCACATTTATCGCAAAAAACGATTGGAAACGGTTCGCCCCAGTAACGTTGTCTATTAAATGGCCAATCTTGCATTTGATAATGCGTTTGCATTTTTCCATGCCCACTCGCTATCAACTTTTTCGTCAACTTTTCTCTTGCTTCAGAAACCTTTATACCTGTATACTCTGCCGAATTCAACAATTTACGCTCTTGTTTGTTAACACTATCCTCAATCACTTCAATGATTGGACAATTGAAATGCCGAGCAAATTCATAGTCACGTTGATCGTGTGCAGGAACTGCCATTACAGCACCAGTCCCATAACTCGCTAGGACAAAATCCGATATATAAATAGGAACTTTTTGATTATTTATAGGATTTACAGCATACAACCCCTTTATGATGACACCTGATTTTACCTTTGAAGCGGATAAACGATCAAATTCACTACGAATCGTCGTTTTATGACGATAGTCCAATACCTCTTTTATGTT
>CAYLNI010000105.1:0-289 GCA_964384705.1 uncultured Fusibacter sp. | reverse complement strand
AGCGTTTCAACGCAAGTTGTAAATACCTCAACACATGAAAGCTTACTCCCTACCAAATCAAATAGTTCAAAAGAAATTTGCATGCCTTCGCTTTTTCCAATCCAATTTCTTTGTGCTTCTTTTAAATGTTCAGCCATAGTAATTTTATCGATATTGTCTAACAGCTTATCTGAGTATTCCTTCATTTTCAAAAACCAAACCCATCGTGTTTCTTGGACAACCGTCGACTCACAACGGTCGCATTTGCCGTCTTGACTATCCTCATTTGACAAAACCGTATTGCAGTTCG
>CAYLNI010000104.1:8974-10183 GCA_964384705.1 uncultured Fusibacter sp. | reverse complement strand
CAGCAAAATGCAGGCTACTCTTTAATGTCCTCAACCGATAAAGTCGCTATCTATAAAAACAATTATCCTTTGCCACTTGGATTTGTGGTGGATGATTTGATCTATAATTGGAACAACACACATAGGAGCCCATTTGTCGTACAAGAGGACTTTGTCAGAGCTGCAACCGGTCAAGACGTCAAGCTATATACTGATGTACCGATCACTAGTGACACGTATGTCAATATGGAACGCACGAGCATTGATAACATCCGTTATGGTTATAGAAATTTAGATAGTTCAAAAGTCGGCAACGCAATAGTGACTATCAATGCACCAGAGAGGAAGCAGATGTATCTCTTCATGTTTGCGAACCGATCTTATAAAACGAAAGTTACCGTTCTCGATAAAACTACAGAGTATGAGACGCGCCGTGGTCTCATCATCGACTTAGGCGTCTTGGAACAAGGCACTGAAATTAAACTCGAGTTTGAAACACATGCTGCTGCGGACGGTTATTTCAACCTTCAGGCAGTAACTTTCGATGAAGCAGCTTATGCTGATGTGCATCGATCACTTGCAGATGAACCGCTGCAAATCACGGAATTCAAATCCTCCAAAGTCGTTGGAACCGTCGACGCCAATCACGATGGCATCTTATACACATCCATTCCATATGAAAAAGGCTGGACTGTAAAAGTTGACGGCGTAAAAGTCGAAGTGGATCCAATCCAAAATGCCATGATTGCATTCCCAGTCACAACGGGACGCCACGAGGTCATAATGACTTATGTACCTGATGGCTTATTAAATGGCCTGTTGATATCTCTAGTCTCACTCGTTGGGTTCGTTTTCCTCTTCATACGCTATGAAAGAAAGCCTCGTGAGAAAAAGACAAGACAGGAAAAGAGCGCTAAAACCAGTAAGACACCAGAAAAAGTTGAAGTCAATAAGGCTGAAACGCAGCCGACGGGAGTGCCTTTGGCTGAGGCACAGATTGCCGAGGCGCCGATAGAGTAAAACAAAAGCACGTACGCATGAAAACCTCATGTGTACGTGCTTTTTAGGTGAGTGAGTTATTGGTGCCAGGCAGATCGACTCATGGGTGAGTTATTGGTGCCTGGCACCAGCGACTCAGCCCCACTTACTCAAACTTTCTTATCAATGATATATCTTGGTCTGCGCTTGATCTCTTCGTAGATTCTAGAGATATAAACGCCAATGACACCA
>CAYLNI010000104.1:7759-8958 GCA_964384705.1 uncultured Fusibacter sp. | reverse complement strand
CCGTAATCAAAATGAGCAATATGACCGTAGAGAAACCGCTTATAGCGTGCCCGAAGAAAAAGTTGTAGATAGTCTGGACACCGACGATAAGGGCAAAGATCAGGAACAAGAAGCCGCTAAAAATGGTGAGATATAGAGGCTTACTCGTGTAGGATAAGATGGCGTTAAGTGCTAAAAACACCAAACGGCCAAATGAAAAGTGGCTTGACCCAGCCAGACGATCGTCAACGGCAAATGGCATTTTAACGACTTTAAAGCCAACCCAACTCACAATGCCTCTAAAAAAGAGGTTACGTTCTTGAAAGTCCCGTAGTTGCTCGATCACGTGAAAATTCATGAGCTTGAAATCCGACGAATTGTCCATTTCAAGTCCTGTGATTGTTCTGAGTGTCTTATAGAAGCCCTTCGCGAACACCTTGTATTTTAATGATTCACGGCCTCGATTTGACTTGACGCCATCTATGATATCAGCATTTTCTTTTTCCATGAGTAAAAGCATGTCTTTAATGTAGCGTGGCGGATGCTGAAGGTCAGAATCCATAGTCAGATAAAGGTCGGCTTCAATCGATTCTATGCCAGCGCGTAGTGCGATCTCTTTGCCAAAATTGCGTGCAAATTTGATGCCCTTCACCGTATGATCTTCAGCCGCAAGTGCTTCTATAACGCCCCAGGTGTCATCTCTTGAACCGTCGTCGACAAATAAAAATTGTGCGGGTATGCCATCTTCAGTCAAAATGCGCTTGATGGCTTCAAAATTTGTCCGAAGGGCATTTTCCTCATTGAACACGGGGATGATGAGCGCTAGAGTCTTATTTTCCAAGTATTTAAGCATAGAGACCTCGCAATAAGTTTATTCTTTGTGTAGCCTGTGTATATATGCTACTCTCTGTGTAGACTGAGTATATATTCTATTCTTTGTATATGATGAATTTATAGATCAAAAAGTTCCAACAGACGACACAAGCCATCTTTAAGAACGGCGAAACGAGTGGGCTGATACCAAGGACATCAGTAAAAAGTTGCATTAAAAAGATATTCGATACGATGAGGTTGAAAAGAAAAAGTAGGCCATATTGAACAAACTGTTTTTTTATGCTGCCTTTGGATTTAAACGACCAAATTCGGTTGATGATAAATGAAAACCAGAACACCAACGCATATACTATCACGCTAGCCAATATATAATGTAGGCCAACCCA
>CAYLNI010000104.1:2566-7749 GCA_964384705.1 uncultured Fusibacter sp. | reverse complement strand
TTTGAAAAGAAGGACGTATAGTCCGTATTCGATACCAAAAGCGGTGAATCCAGTGATGAGATACCTTGTCAATTGTTCATACGTCTTCATTTGAACTCCTAAAAAATGTTCTTTGTATTATCATTATAGTCTAATTTCAATGAAATAAAAAGACGCAGTCGACTTAAGTTTAAGCCCACTGCGTCTCATCGTTCAGAAGTTAAATATTCGATACATCAACGTGTTTATCTCTTACGTTTCAAGAAAACGCCTGCCGCAGAGATCAAACCACCGATTCCGTAGAAAAGTTCAGCTGGCAGTTGACCAGTTTGTGGAAGGGCATCAGCAAGAGGTGTTTCCTCATCATCGATCACGATTTCTTCAACAGCTTCAGTTGTGAGGCTTGATTGGAAGGAATCAAAATTGAAAATACTTGCTTCTCCAAGAGGCAGTTCTTCTGGTATAAGTGTTTCTGTTGATGCTTCAGTTGTTTCTATGAAGCTGATGATCGCTGGTTCATCGTCATCTTCTGTAGTAGGCTGCGTAGTCGCAGGTTGTGTTGTCTCAGGTTGAGTCGTTGTCTCTGGCTGAGTTGTTGTCTCAGGTTGAGTCGTTGTCTCTGGCTGAGTTGTTGTCTCAGGTTGAGTCGTTGTCTCAGGCTGAGTTGTTGTCTCAGGTTGAGTCGTTGTCTCAGGCTGAGTTGTTGTCTCAGGTTGAGTTGTTGTCTCAGGTTGCGTTGTTGTCTCAGGTTGAGTTGTTGTCTCAGGCTGAGTTGTTGTCTCAGGTTGCGTTGTTGTTTCAGGTTGAGTTGTTGTCTCAGGTTGAGTCGTTGTCTCTGGCTGAGTTGTTGTCTCAGGTTGAGTCGTTGTCTCAGGTTGAGTTGTTGTCTCTGGTTGAGTTGTTGTCTCTGGCTCAGTTGTCACAGGAATCAATGTGTATTGTGCGACCAAAGTAATCGGCTCAGTTACACCAACATTAAATTTATATTCTTCATTATTCAGTGTCCAGTAGTCAAAAGTGTAGCCATCTTTGCCAGGATCAGCAGGTTCTTCTACAAGTCCACCAGAAATTATATTTTGAGTATCAGGTACAGGTGTACCGCCAACAGTGTCAAAAGTTACAGGATATATTGGAAGTGGTACTTCAACTGTAATCGTACATGTACTTGAACTGATAATTGCTGCACCTGCAGTAGTATGATATCTATCAACTAGATCAAAGTTCATGACTTTCGTGTAAATGGTTTTACCATTTGCAACGGCGCCCTTTGCGAAGCCTGTCAACCCAGCTTCAGTAGATGGGATTGTATAGTTGAAAACGATCGTTTTTGATCCATCAATATAATTTTGTCCATTGAGAAGATCGTTATCAGAATTGTTATTGGCGTAGACGTCCACTTCATTTAATTTTTGAGTATTTGCATCGCCATCAATGTTATTGATTACTAGAGTTATCACAGCTTGTTGTCCCAAGTTATATACAGGCTGTCCAACCGTTGCAGAGAAGTCTGCTGAAAGCAGATCATCCTTTGGATCGTGACCACTAATATCTTCTAAACCGGATGCTTTGAGGCCAGAGAAAAAGCCCACATGATCATAATATGGCAAGCCATATACACTGTTTGCAGGAGCGAAGGCCACGTCCCAAGTTGTGTGCCCCGTTGCTTCGAAATCAAAACTAATTGTGCTGCCGCCAGTATAACCAGCATTAGAATAGGATTTACCAGAAAAAATCTTTGGTGTCGCACTCTTATACAGTTCATGAGTGCCAGCTGGATACGTATGACCATCAATAATAGCGATACCACCGGTGCCGACGTTCAATGTAAGGATTGGTGTTTCTTTTGTTTTGAACGTTGTGGTTGATGAATTACTGATTGTTTTGTATACATCTGTGTAATTGATTTTATCACTATCGTAACCAGAATCCATTATCCATCCAATAAATAATACATAATGATAATGATAAACATCACTATAATTCACAAAAACCTTCGTTTCGTTGTCCTTATAGTAGTATTTATAATTATTCCATGGACCTTGTCTTTTAACTTCAATTGGAGTTGGACTGGTTTCAGTGAGCGATTCAGTGATCGTAACCGAATAGTTTGTGTTTGGCTTAAGACCCGTGAGCATTTTAGTGACGGGATCAAAGCTTCCTTCGTGATCGAGAACTGCTGTGTAAGTTGCGCCAGGCGTCGTGTTGTTGAGCGCGACCAAGGCCGAGTTTGATGTGACCGACGACTCGTTGATGCCAATAGAGAAGGCCTCTACTGCAAAAGCGGCTGCCGGTGCGCTTGTGATCACCAAAAGTGCGATCAAAGCAAGTGATAGTGCTTTTTTTAATGTTTTCCCCATGTTCTTTTTCTCCTTTGCCAAAATGTTATGGAAACTTTGGCAGTCGGACGGTCGTGATATCGGTCATGATATCAGTAATAATTACAGTAATGATTTTAGTAATAATAGTGGTACCAATTAACCGAATACTTTAGACTCCTGACTTTGCGTCGCCAACTTTCATTGGTTTTGCCCTTGCGATTAGATATACACAAACAATAATGTTGGTATATCATTATGACTATAATCATTATAACCAAGAGCCGTGACATATCATGGACATCCTTGTGACATCTACGTGACACACAAAAAAAGCCCTCGATTTTACTGTGTATCAAACAGCAAATCAAGGACTTATCATTTATTTTATCCGATTCAAATGAACAGAAATATCGATATCACATCAAAATAACTTTAAACTACTCAAAATTATTTCATTTCACCAGTCACCGGCGCATCAAGAGACTGAGCCGTGAGGTGTTTGACTTGCGTGATCTTGATGGCGTCGTTTTTAGGGAACGTATCCAAGATGCGATCGAGCACTTTTTCCATGAGTGCAGAATCGACGCCTGGTAAAAGAACGATAAACTGATTGTCCGACCAAAGCGTAAAGGTGTCACCTTTTCTGAGCTGTTCCATCAAATGTTGCTTAAGATGGAGAATGCGGAGATTTTCTTGTGACTGCGAATAACCTATTATTGAAGCCACATCTATGACACCGATGCTAAAACTCGCATTAGAACGCTGACTGCGTCTGCGTTCAAGCTCATAGATGGATCTAAAGACTGAAGGCTCGCAATAGAAAGCGTTATCTATAACGACGTTTGCTTCAAGATCATCACAGAGATTTGAGTCATTTACAATAGGTGCATTTGTTTGAAGCAGTTTTTTATATAGGGCACGCATCTCAACAGAAGGCTTTAAGCCCATCTCATGGTAGTAGAAGCCGGTGATATACTCATAGTGTTCAAGCGCTTGCTTTTGCTGACCTTTAGCCAGTAGAGATTCCATTAGATGAAGGTGAAAAGCCTCTTCATAGATGTCTATCTGGATGGCCTTTTGGCAAAGGGTAACGATATCGTCATATTGTTGATTGGTTTTCATTAGAATAACAGCGTTTAAAACTGTTTTTAAGTACAGCCTACGATAATAATTGCGAATTGGAAACACCCAGTGCTGATCATAACAGTCAGGCAGATAATCACCATAGTAGTAGGAGATTGCTTCAAGATAGTAGTCGAGTGCCTTCTGAGGCGCTGTAACCATGTAGGCATCCCCTTGCTTGATCAAGCGTTCAAAAAGGTCGATGTCAATTTCCAAATCGAGTGATTCATTCCATTTGTAATAGCCATTTGTAAATCGAATGGTATTTAATTGGTCACCAGCATCTTCTTCGGCAAGTGATTGTCTCAAACGGTGCATTTGTCTGCGCAATGTACTTCGCGGATCGCTATAAGTTTCTGAAACCCACAATTGATCCATGAGCGTTTCAGGTGTAAACGACCTGTCGCGATGCGTCAGCATGAATTTGAATAGCTCCCAAAGTTTTTTAGAGCCAGATGAGGACATAACTAAAGAGTTGCCGTCTTTTATAACGTCAAAGCGCCCTAAAGTTTGAATCGTAAATTTTGAGTTGTCTGCATCAATCTGAGCTGCTATCATTGTTCGCCTCTTGTTTGTTGTATTTTTATAACAAATTGTCTATAAAAACTGCATATCATACAATATACCCATTTGTGTTTGTATTATATCACCAATGTACAACAATTCATACAAGTTCTTAATCCTTGCATTTACTCTAGCTAGAGTTTTTTACTATAGTTGATATCGTTATTTATAATGATTTATTATAGTTGTGAAATTTGAATAATCAATTTAAATATAAATATTCAATTAACAAAACACTCTTAACAGAATATTCACAAAGGGGTCATATGCTATACACAACTGAACTCTATAATAAAAACAAGTTAAGCAATATACAGATTGTTTAACAGTTGGTTGTATAACCCCCCAAATATTTACCAAAATGCAACAAACCCCAATAATGAATTCCGAGTGGGCATCCCCCCAAATTTTCCCACTCAGAAATTCCCCCCTTCTTAACTTTTTTTAGTTGGAGACTTAAATTCTTACGAATTGAAGTCTTTTTTTTTACTCTAAAATCATCTCCGTAAATGCAGCGACGAGCTCTGGATCGTACAAGATTCCAGAGAGTTCCTTAAGCTCAAGTAAAGCGATCTCAACGGATTTGCCTTTTTTATAGATACGATCGGTGATCATGGCATCGAAGCTGTCACAGATGGCGATGATGCGTGCTTCCTTCAAGATTTCTTCGCCTTTTAAACCGTTTGGATAACCTGTTCCGTTATAACGCTCATGATGTTGTATGACGATGTTGTAGATGTCGTCGTTGTAGTTTTCCAAGATCATCTCTTTGGAATACTGCACATGGCGCTTGATTTCATCGTATTCTTCTTCAGACAATTTGTCTGGTTTGTTCAATATCTCGTCGCAGATGAATATCTTACCTAAGTCGTGGTAGTAAGCGGCTTTGGTCAAGTTGTTCAAAGCTTTTGACTTGTACCCCAAACGGAGTGCAAGTTTTTTTACGAGTTCATAGACGCGTAAACTGTGTTCCCCTGTATAATGGTCCTTATTTTGAATTTCAGCTAAAAGCTTCGTCACTTTTTCGTTAAAGTTTTCTACCGATTTAAAAAGGTCATAATTTGTGGCATGGACGATGATCGTAGTTTCTTCCAACGTCTTAAGTGTCTGAATTTCTTCTGTGTTCTTAAAGACTAAAAAATCCCCTGCAGTCACCGTAGAGCCATCTTCAAATACATAGCAAGATCCCATAAGAATATA
>CAYLNI010000104.1:2255-2548 GCA_964384705.1 uncultured Fusibacter sp. | reverse complement strand
GCTTCTTCTGACGGTAGAGGGTCAATATAGAGGATGCGATCGGGTGACATATGAATGACAGAAATCTGCAAGTTGTCGTCATGGTATTTTTTGTCGATATGCGAGTTCTTTGATTTGATCTCGTACGTTGATTCTACTTCGTTTGCCCTTATGATTTTATAGCACGCCATCATGTCACCTCTTCATTTGTCGTATGCAACTTATTACAAAATAGTAACAGTTATTGTTATTATATCAAATTGTCAGAAAATTAAAAGATGTAATGAGTGAGTCGATGGTGCCTGGCACCACTA
>CAYLNI010000104.1:0-2221 GCA_964384705.1 uncultured Fusibacter sp. | reverse complement strand
GCCTGGCACCATCGACTCACTAAATAATTAAGTTGTTTTAGGTAAAGTAATTGCCCAATTTGGCCGATACTCATCTTGAAGTGCATCATTCTGCCTTCATGTAATATGCTTGTAAAACGGATTTAACCAAAGCGCAATTAATTATTTGATATAATACAACTATATGTGAGGTGCATAATGAAGAAAAAGCTGGTTCTGTTATTAACATTAATTACTATCCTAGGGTCCTTACCAATAAACGGACTTATTGCATTTGGAATGGTTGTCGGTGAATCCGGTGGCGAAGATATGGATGTTACGGACATCAAATATGCCATAACACACGATGTCTTCCAAATCAACTCTGGCTTTATAGAGATCCTCGGTGAAAACTTGAAAGACGTGGAAGTGCTGTTTGAAAAATATGGACAGGGCTTTGTAAGCATGGGCACGCGAACCTTGAACTCGGAGACCTTTGTCAAATACAACTTGAACAGTGCTGAGACACAAGCGTTCACAGGACGTGTGCGTATAGGCAGCAGAACCATCAACCTCAGCACAGGCACATTTCCAAACATCCAAAGCTCCAACAAACAGACGATCAACAAAGATGAAACGCCAAACAGCATCGTCTTTACAGGCAACTTTCTCAACACAATCAACACAGGGGATATAACGGGAACCTATGGTTCTGGTTTATCTTCAGCGAGCCTAGGCACCACGGCTTCCGCATCGACCCTCACGCTGAACAACCCAACGAACCCTGGCGCGCTTGGCTATCAAAATATCATATTGAAGAAAACAGTAACAGCTGTTCCAAATACAGACACCGCACCAAACATTGAGATAGAATACACGTACCAAAATGCCTTTAGAATCATCGAAAACCTAAACCTTGACGACGTGCGCATGTTCCCGAATACGGGTGCAAAGGGCGACACGGCGACAGGCACATTGGGCGACGAAGTTTACTTTAGAGCAGATAATTTTTCAGATACGAGAAACTATCAAGTTTATTTTGTAAAAGCACTTGATGGCTCAGATAAATATACAGACGTAAACAAAGCGCAATTTGTTTCCCTTGGACTCAACGTCAATGGCGCAGAAGACGTTTTAACCGTACGCGTGCCAAGTCATAAAGATTTCGCAAGACGCAACTATTACGTGGTCATCACAGACGTCCAAAACGGACAGGTCGTAGCGGAGCAAGTCGTCCTCAGAGGGGATGGCTCATTTGACGAGTTTACCGTTATCCAAGCGGATTATAAACCGACCATCGTCAGCATCTACCCTGAAAAGGGACCAGATACAGGCGGCAACGTAGAGATCAAGGCAAATTACGTCTTGACACTAAATATCCCTGACCTCACGACGACTGGCCAATTTGACCCAGCCGAGCCACCAGCAGGCGAAGAGAATGACGAAGTCCTCGTCCTCAATTATGTAAATGGCGTCTATAAAAGTGAAACCGTCTCCATCGAACGTCGCATCAACATGCAAATCGGTAAAAAAGTCAAATTTTTAAGAGATACCAGCGGCGACTTCCAAATCGTCAAGGCATCCACGGACCAAATCATGGTCATCACGGACAGCGTCAGCGATGCTGAAACTGCACCTCTTAAAGATGTCGTTATAGAAATGCAAACCATTCTGACCATACAGGGCGGTGTCAACGCTGGCAAACAATTTATATTCAATCAAATCATCACAGAGCCAGACGGCTTTGAATTTGAGCCAAGCACGTTCACACCGGAGATAGATTCAATCCTTCCAGCAGTGGTTCAAATTCAAGACACAGCATCACTCTATTCAATGATGAAAAACGAGACGTTGATCGCGATCAAAGGCGATAAGTTTTTAGTGGATCGCTTCGTCGATACAGACGGAACTGTTATCACGAGAAAACCGACGGTACTCGTTAAGAAAAATGACAACAACACATTCAACAACCGCTACCAACTGGGCTTCTTCCCAAATGAAGAGTACACTGGAGGCGGCGTAACCGTCCGCGGTATTATCAAATACAAGTTAAATGAAGACGACGCAGCAGAAACCGTTCTGACATTTGCAGACGGTAGACCTGTACCGCTTGATATGACGGTGTTAAATGCACTGAACCAAGTGGTGGATGGCACGACAGGCAATCAGCTTGGTACGAAGATGCTGATCCGCATCCCAAACACAGCGCTCATCAGAGATGGTGGCATCAAACACATTCAAGTGACCAACCCGACACGTAAAT
>CAYLNI010000103.1:966-10208 GCA_964384705.1 uncultured Fusibacter sp. | reverse complement strand
TTGACAATCCGACTATTGGGGCATAAACTAAGCATACAAGACATATACCCATATGTGCATATGTGTATTTAACCCAAAAGGAGTCTCCTATGAATCAACTTACAAACATCTATAAAACGCTTTCTGATGAAACGCGTCTAAGAATACTTATGCTTTTATATCAAGAAGACCTTTGCGTCTGTCAGTTAAGTGGCATTATTGGTGCTTCTCAACCCAAGATTTCCAAGAATCTTTCAAAACTACGTGATATGAATTTTGTGGTCGATACTCGGAAGGATAAATTTGTATTTTATGCCCTCAATAAAGAGCAGTCGGCATTAATCAATACACTCGAAGGTATTTTTACAGACTTTGAAACATATCCAGACTTAGTCATAGATCGAAGCAAACTCGCTGATAAGGAAAAGTACTTATCCACAACAAATACTGATATCAACCTATAGATAGGAGCAAAAAATGTTCATACTTGAATGGTTAAATAATCAAATTCTTAAAATGGAATGGCTTAGTCAAAGTGTTGAATGGTTCATTGAAACGGTAGTCGGTCTTGATATTGAATCAAAACTTGGAGGCAGTCTTCACTTTTTCATCTACGATGTCATCAAGATATTCATATTGCTATCCGCTCTGATCTTTTCCATATCTTATATCCAAAGCTTTTTTCCACCTGAGCGGACACGCAAAATTCTTGGAAGATTCACTGGTATCAGTGCCAACATATTTGGTGCCTTGTTAGGTACGATCACACCTTTTTGTTCATGCTCATCCATCCCCTTGTTCATCGGTTTTACGAGCGCAGGATTACCAATTGGTGTCACTTTTTCATTCCTTATATCATCGCCACTCGTCGATCTTGCATCCGTGTTGTTGCTTGCAAGCATCTTCAACTGGAAAATCGCCATCGCTTACGTCGTAGTCGGTTTATTACTCGCTGTAATCTCAGGGACCATCATCAGTAAAGCAAAGATGGAAAAATATGTTGAGCCCTTTGTTTTTGGCAATGTCGTACTGGACGTCGTACCTGAGAAGTTGACGATTAGAGATCGCTTGCACTTTGCAAAAGATCAAGTCAAAGACATCGTTCGAAAAGTCTGGTTGTATATTTTGATCGGCGTCGCTATTGGTGCTGCTATCCATAACTGGATACCAGAATCGGTAATATCTGCCGTTTTAGGTCAAGACAAGTGGTACTCCGTCCTATTAGCGACTCTAGTAGGCATTCCTATGTATGCTGATATCTTCGGTACTTTACCAATAGCTGAAGCCCTTGTGTCTAAAGGTGTAGGCATAGGAACAGCATTGTCATTTATGATGGCCGTTACGGCGCTTTCATTACCATCGTTGGTCATGCTTAAAAAAGTTGTCAAAACCAAGTTGCTCATCGTATTTGTTGGCATTGTTACAGTGGGTATACTCATAATCGGTTACAGTTTCAATGCATTCGGTTATTTGTTCTTATAATTAAAGGAGGCTCATATGATTATTAAAGTTTTAGGTTCTGGATGTGACAAATGTAAAAAGCTTGAAGCACATGTAAAAGAAGCTGTTCAGTCGCTTGGCATCGATGCAAGCGTTGAGAAAATTGAAGATTTCAAACAAATCATGGCGTTTGGCGTCATGCAAACACCAGCCCTCGTGATTGATGAAACTGTCAAATCGGTGGGTAAAGTACTGACTGTGGATGAAGTTAAGCAGTTAATCAAGTAATCCACAAAAGGCACATCTTTGGAGGACATATGGTATCGCTTGGTTACAAAAAAAATCTGGATTTCTATAAAATGCTCATTACAATATCGATCCCTATTGTCATTCAAAATTTGATTTCATCCTCATTAAATCTCGTAGATAATGTCATGGTTGGCCAACTGGGTGAGACGTATATCGCTGCAGCAGGTCTTGCGAATCAAGTATTTTTTGTCATGACATTGATCCTATTTGGTGGCAATAGCGGTATCAGCATCTATATCGCTCAATATTGGGGAAAAAAAGAAACCGATAAAATAAAATCGGTTATGTCTATTGGTCTCATATTCGCCTTGTCTGTCTCAGCACTATTTTTTATAATAGGTTTTTTGTTTCCTATTAACGTTCTTGGTTTGATGTCGCAGGATCCATCCGTCGTATCGATTGGTTCAAATTATATGCGCATCGTCAGCTTGAGCTATATGATTACGGCGGTAAACTTTGCCTTCGGCTTTTCATCCCGTAGTGTCGGCCATCCAAAGCTTGCGATGAAGGCAAGTGTCGTATCGCTCTTAATCAATACGGGACTGAACTACGTGCTCATATTTGGCAAATTTGGTTTTCCGGCTTTGGGTATAGAAGGCGCTGCCATCGCAACGGTCATAGCACGAATCATTGAAATGGTCATCATCTTTACAGGCGTATACAAATCGATCCCAGTTCTTGCTGTGTCGCTCAAGGATTTCTTTACGATCAAACTGACACTGGTCAAATTAATCGCTAAAACGGCACTTCCAGTAATATTAAATGAGAGTTTCTGGTCACTTGGTATGACCGCATACGCGCTTGTATATGCACGCATTGGAACAGATGCCGTCGCTGCTGTCATGATTACAAACACCGTCAACAGCATCTTCATGGTCGTCGGTTTCGGTTTAGGTAACGCATCTTCTGTTATGCTAGGCAACACGTTGGGTGCTGGTGAAATAGAAAAAGCCATCGACTACAATAAAAAGTTTTTGGCACTGAGCATCATACTCGGCATCGTTGTTGGCTGCCTCATTGTATTGACGGCACCACTTATTGTAACCGCTTTATATAGTTTAGCACCTGAGTCCTATGTGATCACGATCAAGACTTTGAGAATTTTAGCGTTCTTGATGGCATTCAAATTCTATAACACGATCATCATTATTGGCACACTCCGAAGTGGAGGTGACACGATGTTCTCCATGTTACTTGAAATTTCCTGTGTTTGGCTAATTGGTGTCCCTCTGGCAGTAATCGGCGCATTTGTCCTGGAATTGCCCGTGTATCTAGTGGTCGCACTCGTCAACATAGAAGAGATTGTCAAGATGGTTTTAGGTCTTCCTCGCATCATGTCCAACAAATGGGCAAAGCGATTAGTCTAGCCTATTCCAATCAATTTGGACGACGACACAAACCGTTTTATCCGAAGATAATATTTGGTGTTTTGAGACTGCACTGTGTGCAGTCTCTTTTACTTCTGTAGTAACGATAACTTCTTCTCCCTCAAATACTTCGCGCTTAAAGGACACTTTCAACGTTTTCAGCCTATAGTGGTCAAGCAGATCGCTGCCAAGAGCATCTATCGCCCATTTTATGTAGGTGACATTGTTGACATGGTGATTGACATCAATGTCTGAATAAACGCTCGTTCGCGTCATTTCATCTAAAGTAGCACCGTGCATCTCTTCAAATTCGATTTTACCAGGCTTTTCACAATTTTCTTCCACCTCAAACACATCGTTCAAAAGTTTTGGGATGTTGATCTGCTTTCTTGTCTTCGGATCAATATAAGCCCATTTGCTAATCGCCTGTCCCAACTGTCTGCCTTTATTATCATCAATTTCATAACGTCGATACGCAATGAATTTTCTGAAGTAATTTGGCTCTGTTTTTACGGTTAAATCCATGACGGAATCTGGCATCTCGAAAATATCTACCTGCCACTCCACAATCACCCACAGTCCCGGTAGTTCAGTCTCTGAAAGATGTGCTGTGCGAACGCCAAAGTGCAAGGTGGATATATCCTGTAAAAAGTTCATCAGCGTTGTCGGTTTTAATTTGTAATTTTTATCAAAATCAAAATAGTTCAGTGCGTATTTCTTTTCGTATATTTGTCCCACAAATGGCCTCCGTTTATAAAATTAATTTGTCCATAAGCTTCACTTTAATTGTTAATTTCTCTACTATCATATCACGAACCATGGATCGATAAAATGAAAAAAGTGTTTATAAAAATAGCGTTGCTTTTGATTTTATAATGTGGTATCATCTTTAAGAATTATATAAAGCTTTTTAATTTGGTCCTGTGAGGCTAAGAAGAGAAGATTGCGATCTTCTCCTACAAACGAAGAAAAAGGGGAGGTTTTTTTATGTCTACAAATAGTGCAGTTTTAAAAGTTTCAACAATGAAAGATCCTAAAAGTTACGTACTTGGCTTACAACATCTCATAGCTATGTTCGGTGCTACAGTACTTGTTCCAATACTTACAGGTTTCAACCCATCGGTAGCACTCTTTACCGCTGGTATCGGCACTTTGATTTTTCACTTTTGTACAAACTATAAAGTACCTGTGTTTCTTGGCTCATCATTTGCATTTATTCCACTCGTTATTCAGGTAAAAGATATGTATTCCGGTGATTTGACATATGCACAAGGTGGCATTGTCGTTGCGGGATTTCTTTATGTTCTCTTTTCATTCTTAGTTAAAGCAGTTGGTGTCACAACTATTAAAAAATACTTGCCATCACGCGTCGTCGGTCCAATGATTATCGTCATCGGCCTCAATCTTGTACCAGTTGCTTACGGCATGGCATCAGCACACTTTACTCTTGCTGCCATCACACTTGGAACGGCACTTCTCATCAACTTTTTAGGTAAAGGTTTTGTCCGTCAGTTATCAATTCTTGTCGGTGTAGTCGTTGGATACATCGCGTCATCATTCATGGGCGTCCTTGATATATCAGGCATTCAAAGCGCGGCATTCCTTGCAGTACCAGCTTTCACATTACCAAAGTTTTCTATTGAAGCGATCATCGTCATTGCACCAGTTGTCCTTGCAGTATTCATGGAACACGTAGGCGATATCACGACAAACGGTGCAGTTGTAGGTAAAAACTTTATAGAAGAACCAGGCTTAAATAGAACATTACTTGGAGACGGTTTAGCAACTTTGTTTGCTGGATTTGTCGGCGGTCCTGCAAATACAACTTACGGTGAAAACACTGGCGTTCTTGCACTTACAAAAAATTACAACCCAGCCATCCTTAGAATAACAGCCGTGTTTGCAATCATACTCGGTTTAGTAGGTAAACTTGGTGCTACATTATCATCTATTCCTGTAGCTGTTATGGGCGGCATCAGCCTTATGTTGTTCACGATGATTGCCTTTATCGGTGTGAAAAACATCAGAGACAATCATGTTAAAATGAATGTTCCAAATGTAGTGATCATGGCAGCTATTCTCATCATTGGATTGGCACCATCTTATGTACCTTCATTAAGCCTTGCAATTCCAGTACCTGGAACATTGATTTCACTTTCTGGTCTTAGCCTTGCAGCAATAGTCGGTATCATCTTAAACGCAATCGTCGCACATTTTGGCAAAGAGGCTTAATAAGATATCATGATTAAATCATAAAGATTGCCATTCTATCACAGATGATAGGGTGGCAATCTTCTTTTATTCAATAATGTATCATATTGCTTCCGTCAGATTTGTACATTCTCTTTTGCAATTTTTATGATTTTGGACACGACACTTTCCATCTCTTTATCTGGTACGCCACTATAAGAGAATACGACGATATTGCCTTGCTTGTAGCCGGCAATTTCTTCGAGCACGATGCCCATTGCTAGACATGAGCTGATCACTCTTTTTATGGAGACGCAGGTATCAAATGATAGGGTGACGTGTAGCCCTGAACCTTTTCCTATGAGTGATACAAGTGGTGATTCATTGCGTTTAAATGCCTCGATCAACAAAGCATTTTTACGACCATAAATCTTTTTTATGCGCCTTATGTGGCGTTCAAACGCCCCTTCACTCATAAAATTTTCAAGTGCAAGCTGTTCAATTTTAGAGACAGACTGCGAATAACGAGGTAGAATTGCTTCAAATTTTGCCATCAGTGACACAGGCAATATCATAAAACTAATACGCAGCGCTGGTATGAGAAGCTTTGAAAATGAGCCGACATAAATGACATTTTCACCTTCATTTAATCCCTGTAATGCTGGTACCGGATAGCCTTCATATCTGAGTAGGCTGTCATAATCATCTTCAATTATATAGGCGTTATTTTTTTTTGCCCAATCCAAAAGCTGAAGCCTCTTTTTTATGGCCAGGACAGTGCCCGTCGGGTACTGATGGGAGGGTGATACATAGACGATATTTGCTTGTGAGGCTTCAAGCGTTTTCATATCGATGCCGTCTTTTTCTAGAGGTATTTTTACCATCTTATAGCCGTAATCTTCGAAAATGTACATCCCTTTCGAGAATCCTGGGTACTCAAAAGCGATGCTGCCATATTCACTTTTAAACGTTGAAGCGATCAAGCCAAATAGATACTGTATACCTGCCCCAATAACCACTTGTTCTGGCTTACAACCCCCGCCCCTTGATTGATGCACAAAGCTTGCGATCTCACGTCTAAGCGCATATTCGCCCTTCGCATCACCATAACTGAGTAGCGCTTTTTTTTCATATTCCAAAACGCGATTGATGGCCTTTTTCCATTCAGTAAAGTTAAAGGCACTTTCCTCTGTACCATCCGTGTTAAATGGTTTTTCTATTTCACGAATGACTTCCATTCGGTCTGGACTGAATGAAGTCCTTTTAAAATGCCCAAGTTCATTGACATCAAAACCTAAAATATAGTAGCCACTTTTCACTTTGCTTTCAATGTAACCCTCTACTAAGAGTTGGTTGTAAGCGTTCTCCACTGTCGCTTTACTGATGCTGAGCATAAGCGAAATGGTTCGAACAGAAGGCAATTTTTCACCATTCTTAAGATTGCCCGCTTCTATTTCTTTCTTTATATAATCATAGAGTTGTATATATTTTGGCACACCATTCGATCTAAAGTCCACGACAAATCCTATCATGACAGCCTCCTTAAAACACTTTGAAATCAACACTTGCTTTTAATCTGACCCTATTACTTAGTCGGTTTCTGTATCTTTTAACAATGTCAATTATATCTTATGATAGGATTAACAACAAGTCATTTGGGAGGCACACATGAAATATAATTTAAGAACACTGATCTATACAGCTTTGATGACGGCCTTTGTCTTTATTACGACGTCGATCATAAAAATTCCGATTCCATTTACAGATGGGTATATCCACGCTGGTGACATGTGTATCTTCGTTGCAGGTATATTGCTTGGTCCTTGGTATGGCGGTGTAGCTGCTGGCGTCGGTTCTGCAATGGCTGACTTTCTCGGTGGTTATGGCCAATGGGTACTACCGACTTTGATCATCAAAACCATCATGGGTATGTTGATCGGTTACTTTGCCAAATCAGAAACCAATATTAAGCCCTATCTCGTTGTGACCATGCTCATTTGGGTGTCATCACTCCTTGCCTTTTTTTACGCAGTCACCCGTTCAAGTATGGACACCATCGTGACACAAGTTGAGATCGAATCCCTTGAAAAAGCACTCACAATCGTTGCAACACTAAAAACACAGTTGCTCGTGGTTTCCATCATCATCCCCGTTCTCATGTTAGCCTTACTATATTTTAAAAACCACTTCAAAGTCTCACTCAATTATACAGTCGGCATGGTCATCTCAGGTATTTGGATGGTCTTAGGTTACTATGTCGCTTCAGGTATCATGTACGGCAATTTTCTTGTTCCAATTTTCAGCATACCTTGGAATATCGTTCAATTCGGCGTTGGTGCCGTGCTTGCGTTCTTAGTAGTCTCTGCACTGGATAAAGCAAACATCAATTCTAAAACGCTTGTGAAGTAATTATGGTATAATGTTTATATTCATGTAAATCACGTGATGTGTTGTGTCGCGTGATTTTTTTTGTTATATTGGTAATGGAATTTGTAAAAAGGGGTGTCAAATGGAAAAAATACTCATTGTCGAAGATGAAGTCAAAATATCTAGAATTATAGATTTACAGCTTCGATATGCAGGTTATGAAACAGACTTGGCTTTTGACGGTTCTGATGCCATAGATAAAGTCGGTTTAAATAGATACGATTTAATACTCATGGATGTTATGATGCCTAAGACAGACGGTATTACGGCATGCAATGCGATCAAAAAATTATTTCCAGACATTAAAATCATCATGTTGACTGCCAAAGACGACATCCAGGACGTCATCAACGGCCTCGATTCTGGAGCCGACGATTATGTGACGAAACCATTTGTTTTCGAAGAACTCTTAGCTCGAATCAGGGCAAATATCCGCAAAAAATCCATTGCCGCCCCTTCTACTGACCTTCTAATTTTTGAGGATATCCTGATTAACTCAATCACTTATGAAGTGACGCGTGCAGGGCAAAAAATCGAGCTTTCTAAAACGGAATTTGATTTGCTCAAGCATCTGCTTATCAATAAAGGCATTGTTTTAACCAGAGAGCAGATCCTAAACAAAGTGTGGGGCTATGATTATTATGGCAGTCTGAACATCGTCGATGTCTATATAAAGTACCTTCGCGACAAAATTGATCGCGAACATGAACGCAAACTCATTCAAACGATAAGGGGTCGTGGTTACGTTGTCCGCTAATCAGCAACTGAAAAAAATAAAAAGTCGCATTGGCCGATTGAAATTGACGACGCGAATCACCATTTCCAACGTCGTTTTATTTTCAATCATCATCGCCATTCTTATGTATTTAATCACGGTCTTGACGACACAGTTTTTGTATTTTAAAAATAAAGAAGACTTGTTGACCAAGCAGAGGCAAATTGAAGAGCTGCTGTCCTCTGAAAGCGATGCCATCAATGCTTTAGAGCCTCAAGACCGCATCGCATGGATCTATCGTAAGTTTGAAAACTACTACATATTCGACAACTACAAAACGTTGATCATGCTATTCGATTCGAGGTCTCAAACTTCATATTCTCTGAATAAAGAAGTCTATGACATGATTTTACTCGATCAGCTCAAAGTTAATCCTGCAAATATGGACTTAAACGTCTCATTTATTGCTGGAAATTCCTCTGCCTACGATCAGTTAAATTTTGAAATGTATAAGAGATTAGATACAAACGAGAAGTTGAAATACATGGACATTTCATTACGTGTGCCAGCAAAAGGTGGCGTGCCATTTGTGACGGAATCCACACTCCTTGGTTATGATGTCATGTATACCACCTTGCGATATGACGCACCTCTAGGTTATAGTGCTTATGTCAGCATCTTTTTATACCCAGACCTCGACAAAGATTTCTTGCTCAGTTTGAATTCGGCCTTGTTAGTTTCTGCATTTATCGGCATCTTGTTCCTATCGGCATTTAGCAGACTGTTTACACGCAAAGCTCTAAAGCCCCTTGTGG
>CAYLNI010000103.1:623-908 GCA_964384705.1 uncultured Fusibacter sp. | reverse complement strand
CCTTCCACCGAAAGCAACGACGAGATTGACACCTTGATCAAGAGCTTGAACCTCATGCTTCAGAATTTGGAACTGTCTTTCGATTATCAAAAGCGCTTTGTTTCTGATGCCTCTCATGAGCTTCGAATCCCACTGACGATTGTATTGGGTTACATCGACCTCTTAAAGACGATGGGTACTTCAGACGAAGCCCTCCTTAGAGAGTCTCTCGATTCAATCGAGGATGAAGCAACACACATGAAGAATCTCGTAGAAAAGTTGCTCATTCTCGCACGTCTCGAAAAT
>CAYLNI010000103.1:0-609 GCA_964384705.1 uncultured Fusibacter sp. | reverse complement strand
CATCAAAGTCAACGCAGAATGGCTTGAAATCCCTGAATATTTTAACAGGACTCATCAGGAATGTTTGAAACTCTATCCAAAACATGATTTTCACATCAACATGCATTATGTGGAAGACGTTTTTATGGATTTTGAGTTGATGACGCAGATATTCAGAGCGCTTGTTGAAAATGCTGTTAAATACTCTCCGGAGGGCAGCCGCATCACTTTTGGCAGTATCAAGCGCAATCAATTTATCGAGTTATCCGTATCCGATGAAGGACGTGGAATCGCCAAGGATAGCATCGCCCATTTAACCAATCGCTTCTATCGATTAAATGAAGATCGCAACCGCAAAACGGGCGGTACTGGCCTTGGTTTATCCATCGTGGATGCCCTGATCAAAGCACATGGCGGCCATATGCGCGTCGAAAGTGAACCCGGAACCGGTACGACGATTATGCTCTTTCTGCCTCATCTATCAGAATGAAAAAAGCCTCGAAATCAACTCAGTGAGTTGGGTTCGAGGCTTAATATTTTTTTGTGGATTTGCTTATTTATTTTTATAGTAGTCAACCAATTTTTCAAATGCTTGGAACGATCTTTCGATCATGTCCATGTCGACACAAT
>CAYLNI010000102.1:0-10242 GCA_964384705.1 uncultured Fusibacter sp. | reverse complement strand
TTTGGATATTGATCAATAAGTCCATCGTGCTAAAGCACAGTGTCGCCATGATGCTAAAGACGAGTGCCAACACGATATCTACTGCGGTAAGTGGCAATATCCAAACCGCTGCAAAAGCCAAGATCAGCGATGCGCCGCCATTTAAGATCACGGATGATAAAATGCGGGTTAAGAGGTTTTCATTGACGGAAATCGGTAAGACACGCGTCTCCCAAAACGTCTTGCCCTCTCTCGTTATAACCGTTGCTGATAATGTCCCCATGATACTAGGTGCACTGATAATACCAGCGTAGATATATACTAAGAACGGCTTGAACATCGGATTCTTAAACGTATCCAAATTCAACATGCCCATGGCGAAGTAGATGCCAAATAGAAGGAGTGGGACAAATATCGTGAGCACGATGTTGAGGAGAAACGTCGGATTGCTTGTGATGATACCAAAGTGGCGCTTGATGAGCAAGTAACGCTTTGAGTGCAACGTATAGGCTACTTTCCCATTTTTGACAACTTTACCGCCGCCACGTTCCTGGTTATATTTCAACAAGGCACCTTTATATAAGCGACTTGCTGTCACTTTCAGAACGACGACGAATGCGATATTAAGGAGCACATATAAGAGCGTATCGAGCCATGAACCCATGATCATCTTCGTCAACCAGACGCTCGGTGGGAATTTACTGCCTATGAGGGCTATGAGGCCATCACTGCTCGTAACGTATTTCTGAAGCGATGCAGGATCCATTTGAATACGAGTAAATATGAGTTGTAAGGCGATAATCGTGATGAGAAGAAATACATTGCCTACGATAACCATGAGGTTTCTGTTTTTACGTCCGCCGACAAATGACATAAATGGTAGGATGACAAGTGTCGAGAAGATCATTGGCATCAGCGGCGTCAGCAAGACGCCAATAATTCCAAGTATAAGTGACAGCGGTTTAATGCCATCGTATAGACCATAGAAGCCGACGCTCATACCGAATAATGCTGCAGATATTACGACTAAATAAACATATACGGAAGCGAGTTTTGAGAAGACGACGGTATCATCTTTGACAGGCAATGTCGCGATAAGCATCAAATCCTTTGCATAGAAGAAAACGGAGATGATGAGTGGGATGCCGCTGAAGAATACAAACATCGTCGTGCCTACGTACAGATAGGTCAAGGTCAATTCAGGATACCCAATCGCCGCAAAAGACAAGTACAATTGTCTGACCAGCTCAAATGCCGGCATCATGATAAGGATTGGCAAAAAGATCATCAACTTGCCCATCCACTTATTTTTTATATTCAGCTGCTGCGTATAGCGGCTAAAAAAATCTTTCAGTTGTATTTTCGTAAGTGCCCATAGTTTATTCATCTTTGGTCATCTCCAAGAAAATGTCTTCAAGTGAAACATCCGTATTGTTGGTGATTTCGTCAATCGTACCACATCCGATCAATTTTCCCTTGTGGATGATTGCGACGCGATCACATAAGTTTTCCACAACTTCGAGGACGTGCGATGAAAAAAGTACCGTTCCACCTTCTGCGCAGTGTTCCTTCATCAGGTCCTTGAGAACTTTTGCGGAGTGTGGGTCTAGACCGACGTGTGGTTCATCCAAAATAAACAGCTTTGGTTTTGGTAACAATGCACCGCAGATCATGAGTTTTTGTCGCATACCATGCGAGTAAGCGTTGACCGTCTGAAGCAAAGCATCATCAATTTGAAACAACTTCGTATAACGCTGGATGCGTTCTTTTCGGTCATTTAATGACACTTCATACATATCCGCTATAAAGTTCAAGTAGTCGATGCCCTTTACGGCATCATAGATTTCAGGATGGTCCGGTACAAATGTAAAGCTCTTCTTTGCAGCGACAGCATCTGTTTTGATACTATGGCCACCTACAAAGATATCGCCATCCGTTGGTGCGATAATCCCAGTGATCATCTTTAGGGTCGTCGTCTTACCGGCACCATTTGGTCCGATAAATCCAAAAATCTCACCTTGATTGACAGTCATACTCAATGCATCAACTGCCTTTTTGTCTTTCCCATATACTTTGGTAACGCCTTTGATCTGCAACATAACCTCACCTCAATATCCTTATTCTTTGCTTTCATTTTAATGAACAGATATTAAAAAATGCTTAAATTTTTGATAAAAGTAAAAACAGCCCCAATGCGTCATTGGAAGCTGTTTGATGGCTTTTAACAAATGCGTTAATTCAGGCGAATTGATCCACTTTCTCCGTCACACGTATAGTAAGCTGTAACAGCTGTGCCCTCAATATTGATGTATACGTTGACTTCACCAATTGTGGCTGGATCGATCCCCTTTTCGGTACAGCCCTTTTCGATTTGCTCCAATATTTCTGTTTCCTTTAAACTTGCTAAATCAATTCCGCTAAGTTGTAATACGACCTTGGAAATCTTCATTATATAGTCTCCTTGTATTTTGATAATGGAAAATAATCACTTTTAAACATTTACCCAGCTAATCAAGTAATAAACACAGGTTAGTAAAATGAATTTAGTTGACAGCGCAACTATCTTTTAGTAAACTAGTTGCATACACAACTAAAATAAGAGGTGTCAAATGAAACAATCAGAAGTGCTACATGAATCACAAAGCGAACAGAACGGAGATGTCTTTCATATTGGACGATTCATTTCAGTTCTATACCGAGCAGGTCAGTCCTTTTTTTCAACTAAAGCCAGCAACTTCGATATCGGCGGCGGTCATATGGGTTTGATCTTCCACCTCTACAAACACGACGGCGCAAGTCAAGATGAGCTTAGTAAAGCCCTCGAAGTGGATAAAGCGACGATTACGCGTTCTGTGAGCAAGCTGGAGGAAAATGGCCTTGTTGAAAGACAGCGCGACGCAACCGATCAGCGCATCAATCGCATCGTATTGACTGAAAGCGGTCATGCCATGCAAAACGATCTGAAAACGATTGCTCTAGAATGGCAGACTACATTGCTGGAAGGTTTTACTGAGGAAGAGCATGAAATGCTCAAAAGACTTTTCGATAAGCTCATGATCAATGCACGCAACTACAAACAAGGTGCCTGCAAATAAACTATTAAGGATAAATTTATGTCAAATAACGAATTATTAAGAACCGAAAGCATCGGTAAACTGCTCTTTAGATTCTCACTCCCAGCAATCGTAGGTATGATGGTCAACGCCTTATACAACGTCGTAGACAGGATGTATATTGGTTGGATTGGACCACTCGCCATGACCGGCATTGGTTTATCACTTCCTTTGATGGTCTTGATTATGGGCTTCGCCATGTTGGTCGGTATCGGTGCAGGATCAAGAATCTCGATTCGACTGGGTCAAAATAGAAAAGAAGATGCCGAAAAGATACTCGGTAATGCCTTCACCCTATTATTCTTGATCATGACTGCAGTCATGATTATCGGCCTCACCTTTAAAACAGACCTTTTATACTTATTCGGCGCAAGTGAAGCAACCATAGGTTATTCGAGTGATTATCTGACCATTATCCTATATGGCGCAATCTTCCAGGGTATCGGATTCGGTCTGACTGGCGTCATGCGTTCTGAAGGCAATCCCAAAAAAGCCATGTATACGACACTGATTGCTGCTATAACCAACATTGTGTTAGACCCAATACTCATTTTTACATTTGGACTCGGTATCAAGGGCGCTGCTATCGCAACGATCTTTTCTCAGTTTATCAGCATGATGCTCGTATTTCACCACTTTACGATTGGTAAAAGCAATTTAAAGCTTTATAAGAAAAATCTGAAGCTGGATATGACGATCATCATCAGCATCATATCCATCGGCTTGTCACCTTTCTTGATGCAAGTCGCAGCAAGTCTTGTCTCCGTTGTCACAAACAACGCTTTAAAATCGACTGGCGGCGATATGGCCATCGGTGCGATGACCGTCATCAACGCCATCGTCCTCTTTTTTATGATGCCCATCTTTGGCATCAATCAAGGAACGCAGCCGATTATCGGCTACAACTATGGTGCTAAAGAGTACGGTCGCGTCAAGCAAGCCTTAAAACTCGCCATCCTCGCAGGAACGACAATCTCAACGTTCGGTTTTATCATGACACAGTTTTTGACTGTACCGCTTATCAAGATTTTCAACAGCGATCCTGAGCTCTTGGCCATTGCCACAAAGGGCATGCGCATCTTTCTGATCATGTTGCCTGTGATTGGCTTCCAAATCATCAGCGCAAACTATTTCCAAGCTGTAGGTAAAGCGCCTAAAGCCATCTTCTTGAGCATGTTGCGACAGGTGATTGTCCTAATTCCACTGCTTTTGATTCTACCAAGATTCTTTGGTCTGACCGGTGTATGGTTTGCAGGTCCAATCGCAGACCTTACGGCATCCCTGATGACTGCGTTCTTCTTGTTTAATGAGATGCGGCATTTAGATGAGGGACACACTCAAAATAACGCGTAACGCATCGTGAGATACAAAAAAGATGATTCAGGTTTTCCTGAATCATCTTTTTTTATATTTTTGAGTCTATAAATCCATTTCCATAATGCAACTTAAAGATATGCTTATGATTTTGGTCGACTGATGGTGACATCAGTAACATATACTTTGCTGTCCATGGCGATTCGAACGATGTTTCTTGCCACATCAGCAGGGTCCATGAACTGGTCGACGTCATAACCAGATAGTGTTTCTTTCCAGAACGGCGTTTTCATGCCACCTGGATAGATATTGATAATTTCGATATTCTTGTCACATAGCTCATCGCGAAGTGATTCGAGATACCCTCTCGCGCCCCATTTTGCGGCATTGTAGATGGTTTCATTTTTCTTGCCTTTAAGTGCTGCTGTAGACAAAACACTGATGATACGCTTTTCTTCATAAGGTTCTTCCTTAAGCATAAAACCTGTCATCTTCGAGGTGAACAGCATGAGACCTATCATATTTGACTTCAAAACGTCGTCGATGGCGTGCCTTGTGATACCGGTTACAGGCCCATAATAGGTTGTACCAGCGACATTATAAAGATGCTTGACGCGTATTTCCGACGTTTCAAGTATTTCTATAAATGCGTTGACATCTTCTTCATCTGATATATCCAGCGAATATGCCAACACATCTGCCTTAACCGAAATCTCTTTCAGCTTTTCTTTTGCTATATCGAGCTTTGCATGATCTCGCCCTAAAATGATGACGTGTTCATCCATCTTGATCAAGTGTCTGGCAATCTCAAATCCCAGACCCGAACTTCCACCAGTTATCAAATGATACATAGGCCCTCCTCAGCGAATACTTAAACTTTTACTTATTCATTAATAATATACCATTCTATACTAGTTTCAAACAATGTAGACTCTATTGACACCGTGCGCCTATTTCTCTATTTTCATGAGGAGCTCGCCTGACTTGACGGCGTTGCCTTCTTTCGCAAAGATTTCCGATACGACCCCATCTGCTAAGACGACGACACTCGTTTCCATCTTCATGGCTTCCACGATGGCGACCACTTGATTTTCTTTGACGACATCGCCCGATTTAACGAGGATTTTTACGACTTTTCCAGGAATGGATGAGCCGACTTCATATTTGTTGTCTGGATCCGCCATAATAGCTTCCTGCACGACAGCGTCAAACTTGGAGCCTCTGTCTTTGATTTGAACTTCGCGACGGTTGCCGTTGACATCATAAGTGAGCTTGACTTGACCGACACTGTTGACTTTGCCTATCTCAAGCAGCTTGACGATCAATTTTTTACCCGACGCGATCTCCACTTCACACGTCTCGCCTTCGTACATGCCGTGGAAAAAGACATCTGAACCGATTCTAGATTGGTCGCCATGCTCCTCTTTGTATTTTAAATAATCTTCAAACACTTTTGGATAAAGCGCGTAGCTAAGGATCTCGTCCATTTCAAATGTGCGCTTGTAGGTCGTTTCAAGTTTTACCTTGATCGCATCAAAATCTTCTGGTGGCAATAGCTCACCAGGTCTACTGGTGATCGGTTCTTCACCTTTGAGCACGATGCGCTGAAGTTCCACAGGAAAACCACCATCTGGTTGCCCCATCATGCCTTGGAAATAAGATACGACAGAGTCTGGAAATGCAAGATCTGCCCCTTTTTCCATCAAGTTTTGTGGTGTGAGGTCATTTTGCACCATGAAAATGGCCATGTCGCCCACTGCTTTAGAAGACGGCGTTACTTTAACGATGTCGCCGAAAATCTCGTTGACTTCTTTGAACATCTCTTTGACTTCACCAAATCGATGACCAAGGCCAAAGCTCTCGACTTGCGGTTTCAAGTTTGAATACTGACCACCTGGGATCTCATATTTATAGATTTCAGCTGACGTGGATTTTAAATCCGATTCAAACTGCTTATAAACCGGACGCACATCTTGCCAATAATCGCTGATCTCTTGGAGTTTACCAAGGTCGAACTGCGTGTCGCGCTCTGTATTTTCAAGCGCTGCCACGATGGCGTTTAGAGCCGGCTGCGACGTTAGACCCGACATGCTCGACATGGCCGTGTCGACGATATCCACACCGGCTTCTGCTGCCATAAGCAGTGTTGAGACGCCATTGCCCGTTGTATCATGGGTATGCAGGTGAACTGGCATACTGATTTCATTTTTCAGGGCTTTGATGAGCTTTGTTGCAGCATACGGCTTGAGTAGTGCGGACATATCTTTGATACATAGGATATGAGCCCCTGTCTTTTCAAGCATCTTTGCTTTGTCTATATAATATTGGAGTGAGTACTTGTCTCTCTTTTCATTTAAAATGTCACCGGTATAGCAGATGCAGGCTTCAGCGACTTTGCCAGCGCTAAGCACCTCGTCTATCGCCACTTCCATGCCCTTTTGCCAGTTCAGTGAATCAAAGATCCTGAAAACGTCTATCCCGCGTTTCGCCGATTCTTTGATGAATGCGCGCACGACATTGTCCGGATAGTTTTTATAGCCGACTGTATTGGCGCCCCTAATAAGCATTTGGAGCAATATATTTGGAATCTTTTCGCGAACGAGGTCCAGTCTCTCCCAAGGTGATTCGTTCAAATAACGGTAGGCCACGTCAAATGTAGCACCGCCCCACATTTCCAGCGAAAACAAATCACTCGCATGGTGTGCTGTTGCAGAGGCTACCTTTTTGATGTCCACAGTACGCATACGCGTTGCAATCAGCGACTGCTGAGCATCTCGCATCGTACAATCCGTTAGCAATAGCTTTTTCTGTCCATGAATCCAATCGACAAGACCCTTTGGCCCTTGTTCATCGAGGATTTGCTTCGTACCAATCAAAGACCCTTTTGGAATCTCTTTGTCATAGACAGGAACTCTCGGTACGTCGAATTCTTCCTTCTCACCCTTTGTTTCATTGACGACTTTCTCGCCGATAAATGAAAGGACTTTGAATTCAATGTCCGCCTTAGGTGCGATTTCAAACAGTGAACGATTTTCCGCGATGAAGTTCGTATCGCAAGCGCCTTCTATGAATTGTGGATGGTTGAGGACATTGATCAAAAATGCGATATTTGTCTTAACGCCACTGATCTTCATCTCGCCAAGCGCTCGAAGCGATTTTCTGACAGCATCTTCCCAAGTACGGCCATGTGAGGTCGCCTTGACGAGCAAGCTGTCGTAATATGGACTTATGACCGCACCTGTGAAGCCGTTGCCTCCGTCTAGTCTGATGCCGAAGCCAGAGCCAGAGCGGTAAACGTCAATTCTGCCCGTATCTGGTGCAAAGTTGTTCGTTGGATCTTCTGTCGTGATGCGGCACTGAATCGAGAAACCTCTCGTCACGACGCTCTCTTGATTTGGGATGCCAACTTCAACAGAATCAAGTGCATGGCCCTCCGCGATGAGAATTTGACTTTGAACGATATCTATACCCGTCACCATCTCAGAGACGGTGTGCTCCACTTGAATCCTTGGATTCATCTCGATGAAATAATGATCGCCATTTTTATCCACCAAGAACTCACATGTGCCAGCATTTCTATAATTGACAGCACCTGCGATCTTAAGTGCATCCGCACAGATTGCCTGTCTTTTTTCTTCTGTTAGCGTGATGGCAGGTGAATACTCTACAACTTTTTGATGCCTTCTTTGGATCGAACAATCGCGCTCATAAAGATGTACGAGGTTGCCATAGTTGTCGCCAAGAACTTGAACTTCAATGTGCTTAGGGCTTTCCAAATACTTCTCAACGAAGACATCTTCTATGCCGAATGCCTTTTTTGCTTCGCTTTTTGCACTTTGGTATTCGCGAAGCAAGTCTTCAGCATGGCGCACGATACGCATGCCGCGACCTCCGCCACCTGCAGAGGCTTTGAGTATAATAGGATAACCACATTCTTCGGCCGCTTTGATTGCTTCTTCATCGGTGAGAATCGCCGCTTCACCACCTGGGATGACTGGCACGCCAACGCTGATGGCGACGACTTTCGACTTGATTTTATCTCCGAGGCTATGCATCATGTCGGCGTTTGGCCCAATAAAGACGATGCCTGCTTCTTCACATTTTTTTGCGAATTCCGGATTTTCAGATAAAAAGCCGTATCCAGGGTGGATCGCATCAACCCCTTTTTTCTTGGCGAGCTGAATGATTTCTTCTATGTTTAAATAGGCGTCGATTGGGCTTTTGCCTTTGCCTACCTGATAGGATTCGTCTGCTTTTGTTCTGAAAAGTGACGCCTTATCTTCTTCCGAATAGATAGCCACCGTTCTAATGCCTAGCTCGTGGCATGCTCTAAACACGCGGATAGCGATCTCGCCTCTGTTTGCGACGAGGACGCGCTTAAATTTTTGCATGGTAACACCTCCATTGATTGGTTCAGTTTTTATATTCTATTATGCACATTTGTTACGAATTTGTCACGAACTTTTCCGATAAAAATTAATTTATACTTCGGATTTTATAAAATAGACATAATTTGTTTCCAATTGACTTGTTTAAAGCCAAGATGACTTGGGGTATAATTATTTCGTATCCCAAAACAATCGGAGGAAACCACATGAATCATTTATTTACACCAATAACTATCAAATCGGTCACACTACGCAATCGAATCGTCATGGCACCTATGTGCATGTACAGTGCCGATGAGCAGGGTTTTGTACAGCCTTTTCATATGACACACTATGCTGCGAGAGCTATGGGCGGCACGGGGTTAGTCATCCTCGAAGCCACTGCCGTTGAACCTAGAGGCAGAATTTCCAAACACGACCTAGGCATCTGGGACGATGCACATATAGAAGGCCTAAAGCAAATCGTCGACGAAATCCACAGATACGGCGCAAAAGCCGGCATTCAGCTTGCTCATGCAGGTAGAAAATGCAATGTACGAACAGAAACGGTCATCGCGCCATCACCTATAAGCTTTGATTCAGAGGATCCTGAATTTAAAATGCCACTGGAAATGAACCCAGTGGACATCTTGACCGTTACTCATGCTTTTAAAGAAGCAGCCCGCCGCGCGGAAGTAGCAGGCTTTGACGTCATAGAACTTCATGGTGCTCATGGTTATTTGATCAACGAATACTTATCGCCACTCACCAATAAACGAACGGACGAATACGGTTATGCTTCTGAATATGGCACGAAATTCTTAAAAGGCATCATCGAACAAGTATCTGATGTATGGCCCAATAATAAACCGATCTTTTTACGCGTATCATCCGAAGATTACGCAGAGGGTGGCAATACGCCTCTAAAAATCTCAAAAGCGCTGAATGCGATTCAAAACATTGGCACAGGTGTCGATGTCATAAACGTCAGTTCAGGTGGCGTCGTACCAACGCACGTGTCTTCCTATGATGGGTATCAGACAAAATTTGCGGAGATTATCAAAGATCAAACGGACTTTATGATCATGGCAGGTGGCCGAATCAGAACGTCTCAAATGGCCGACGAAATCATCAGAAACGATCGCGCCGACCTCGTGTTCTTAGGCCGACAACTCCTCATTGATCCGAATTTCACCATGCATGCCGCTGTGGAGCTTAGGCAAGAAATTGACTACAGCCCCGTTCAATATGAGCGCTGGAAGACGTCAAGAGCATAGAATTCAGTCAGACAATCGGCGACACTCAGTGTCATTCGGGATCAATATGAAGTCGTTTAGTCACTTTACTATTTACGATCTGACATCTTCACATATGGCACATCCAATACGTCCGATTGATACGCAGGTCGCATGATTTTCTTATCACTCACTACTTGTTCAAGTCTATGTGCGCACCAACCTGAAATACGC
>CAYLNI010000101.1:8626-10483 GCA_964384705.1 uncultured Fusibacter sp. | reverse complement strand
ATCTGATCTTGCATCCCCATAATCTCATTGACAATATCAAAGGTTCCGCCGCATACAATCAACTCTGGATCAAGTATTTCTATTTCTCTAGTCCACTCAACTCTATTCATACGTGCATGTTCTAAGATATCATTATAATCGCTGTGCCCTGTACCACATGACTTCTTAAGATTTGTAGTCGCAAACAGTTTTAGGCCTTCATACAAATGGGCTTCGTTAATTTCTTCAAATGAAATCTGTGGTGTTTGAGCACATATTGCCCATCGACTGACATTTTTCCAAGTTCTATAAAAAGGCGCTTTGTCACTGTTCCTGTTATAAATGCGAGTCAACAACTCTGGGAGAGTCCAGTTATAATTTTGTTCTGAGTCATTAACTTCTTTCATAAGCATCATCATTTTAATGTTCGAAGATAAGTAATCTTCTTCATTCATGACGCCACCAGGGATTACTTGACCATCCGCATGGTGTTGTGAATACAGTTCACTCAATTTTTCATTTAGCATAACTTCTCTCCTCATTTTTCTGAGAATTGCTATATCGTTTAATAATCAACTTGAGGCATACAACTTTATTGTTTGGATGAAATTTTCGTTCCGATTTCATCCAAGTATGATATATATTCATTTAACGAAACAAGCACTTCCTTTGTTAAGCCATTTTCTTTAATTCCTAGCTCTTTAAGTATTGCATCTTTAGTTGGAAATCTGCTTTCTCTATAATCAGCTATTCCATTCAATAACTTTTCTATTTCATTTAACTCACTCGCGCCTCTTTTCAGTTCCGCCTGTGAATCTTTGTATACTTTCTTGAACTCTGAATATTTATCAAGTATTTTTAGACTATAATGCTCCTCTATAGCATTTTTAATTTTATCATCTACTAGATTCATTTCATCTATAAGTTTCATCAACTTGTAAAACATTTCTTCATCTCTACCACTTTCACTATTACCCCATCTTTTACTCCAAGTAAGAGAGTCAATAGTAGTAACAATTAATGGAGAAGCAACACTTTTCAAATTATCTAGGGTTACATATGCTTCATCAACCACTTTCCTCATTTCTGCTTCAAAACCAGCCCCTTTAAACTTTTGTATCTTATCAATGTTTATGAAAGCTACAGCTAGTGATCCTGCAACAACCATTATACCCATTTCAGTTGGTTTCCCAATAAAACCAAAATAAAATGTTGGTAGCATAATTATACTAATCGCAATAAATTTGCTCTGAAACGTGCTATTTCTCTGCTTCATAATTATTCCTCATTTCGCGCTACTAAATATTATATTAAGCGCATTCATCATCAATCTTTATATTAATAATATACACTAAAAAAAGAGCCAAATCAAAAGTACACCATAAAAATGCAACCTTCAATTTGACTCTTTTCTTAAAATACATTCTTTTCAATCAGAATTTTTTCATTTCATTGAACAGAATCTGATTTTCGTTTATGATATTGGCTGTTTTCTCTGATATATTTGAATTAAGAGCATTTTTAATTCTCTAGTGATTTTCCTTATTTCCAGCGCCAATTTTCCCTGTCAGTTCTTATAATAATACTGGATTTTCCATTATCCTATATTCGGATTCTTAGTCGCTTTCACAATTTACCCTCCTTGTGAACTAATGTCATAATATTTTTCTTCAAAGTATTTAATAGGTAATTTACCTGCGATAACAATGAAACCCTTATCTTTAAGCTCCTTGTTTAATCCTCTAATTATTCTATAGCTTGTTCCAATGCTAATACCTAACATTGCTGAAACTTCCAAAGCAGTATAATAAATTTTCTTTGATTCCACCATAAGATCTTCCTCCTCAATATTTTTCTTATGAAAATCACCTATACATC
>CAYLNI010000101.1:5742-8576 GCA_964384705.1 uncultured Fusibacter sp. | reverse complement strand
TTTCATCCTATAAATTCTGATTGTTTAGGGTCAACGTTTCGTTTATTTTTTCTGTGAATAAAAGAAGACTCCTAAAACCAAGTGGTCCAAAAAGGCATTTCATAAAATCTATTCTTTTTTACTAATTATAAATTACATCTGACAAGTGATTATTTCGCACTAAAAGCAACACCTTTTTCATAGCTTGAGCATCAGTATTACTCCGTTAGAGCACCGTTCATATTTGTGTTGAGCATCACATCTTTGAGAAGTAGCGAGCTGCCAAGACAGCTCGCATGGTCCTAGATTTGATTTTGTTTTTCAGCGATTAATTGGCGCATATTTATATCACCAGAATACACCCAAGCTGCGTTGTGAACGATTCTGTCCATAATCGCTTCTGCATGAACGCCTCCACCAAGTCGCTCATGCCAATCTACCTTTTTGAACTGTGTACAAAAGATTGTTGAGCTGTTGTCATGTCTTCGTTCAATAAGTTCAAAAATAAAATGCTGTTCTTCATCTGATAAAGCATCAAAAAGCCACTCATCGAGAATCAAGAGATTGAAACTTGTAAATTTCTTAAGCAACTTTGAGATTCCTTGTGGCTTAAGCGTTGCTTCATCTCGAAGCATTAGTAAATCTGGAATTCGGATATATCGAGTTCTTATACCTTGCAGGCAAGCTTGCTTACCTAAAGCGCATGCAAGATAACTTTTCCCAGAACCTGCGAATCCTTGAAAAATCACACTTGAGTTAGTATCTAAAAACAGACCCGTTGACAGAACAAGTAGTTTTTCCTTATCAAGGTTCCTCTGGACGTAAAAAATATCATTAATAGATGCACTTGGTATTCTCAATCGGGCAGACTTTACGAGCCTTTGTACTTTGCTATTAAATTTCTTTTGATACACAAAGTCTACTACCATTTTCATGCGATCTTCAAATGACAGCGTTGAATAATCAATATCTTGAGATTGTTGATCGATAGCGTCAATCATTTCACCTAGATTCAATTCTCGAAGTTTTCTTCTTGTTTCTTCACTTAGTAGAGGCATCAGTGATCACCTCCACTATAAAACTGGGAACCCCGAACATAACCTTGCTCAACGTTTTTAGCTTCTTTTAGTTGTGATTTTGAATTATTCTTAAGAGCTATTAGATCCATATTTGACGTAAGTACTGACATTATGTTTCGATATCTTGGATAGCGTATGCGCTCAAGAGCTATTCCACATGCTGCCTCAAGTCGTTCATTAGAGTATTTCTTGCTTATTCTGAGCACTGATAGAGCTGAGTTATATCCTTGCTCTTTTATACTTACATTTGAAAAAATGCGTTCTATAACTTCGCTGGTGAATGGTCCCACAGTATTTGCCCACTTTTTTATTCGTTCATCATCCCATTGTGCTTGATTAAACTGGTCTGGCATATGCTCTTCTATCGTCGACCATTTGTACTTAGCATATTTAGGAAATTTCATGTGCGTATAAATTCGCTCACTTCCTAAGTAAATTTCAACTAAAGATTCTGTAACTTTGAGATCAACTTTCTTGCCAACATATTTGAATGGTACTGAATACCTGTTGGTCATATATGCAACATGACAGTCTAATGCGACAGTATGTCCATGCACCCATTCTGACACTTCAAAAGGTACAATTGGAAGAGGTCTTAGATAATCTTTTTCGACTGTTTTAAAAACTCTTAAACGACTCCCTTCGCGCTTTTGAAAAGGTGCAGCGTTGAAGTCTTTTAATCTTTCAGTAATTGCGATCTTAAGTTCTTCAAGTGAGTAATAGGTTTGATTTCGTAGTTTTGCAATTATTGCGGTGGCAATTTTACCAACAGTCCCTTCTACAGAAGGTTTGTGTTTGGGTTTCTTGACACCGGTGGGCATTATTGCGGACAGATAATGATTTCCAAGATTTTCATAGCTTTCATTCAAGAGAATATCACCTTCACGAGGATGACTGATAACGCCTGTTTTTAAGTTATCACACACAATTCTGACAGTTGAACCACCAAAGTACTCAAACATGTTCACGTGGCATTTGAGCCATGTATTTTGCTTCATATCAAGGCATGGTTCAATATAAGAATACTGACTATAGGGCAAAGTTGCGACAAACAAGTAAATTTTTATGATTTCACCAGTATCATTGTCCGAGATAGACATCGTAGATCCACCCCAGTCAACCTCACAGACCATACCGGGTTTGTGTACCAAATGGTTAGCAAGACTGTTTTTAACAACATGATCAGAATACCCTTCGCAGAACTTAGTATATCCCATAGAAAGGTTGCCTGAACTGTTGCTAGAGTCTTTGTATTCCTCCCAAAGCAGTTTGAGTGTTACACCAGTACGTTTCAACTCACTGTGAATAAAGGTATAATCGGGTACTTTGTAGAGCGTTTCGGTTGAATACTTATCTGGGTAAAACATTTGATATACGTCTTCATCCGTTTTGTCGTGAATGTCTTGATAAGTAATTCCAAGTTCTTTCGCGATTTTGAATACATCTCCAACTGAATGCTGTGACATTTTTCGAGTTCGACAGATTTCTCTTTGTGACATTTGTGCTGCCTGAAGCTCCAATATAAGCTTCACTTTGATTTTTTTGGCCATAATTTTGGCCTCCTTCCTATAGAATTCTGAGAGTTTCTCTCAATTTTGATTCTATAGGAAATGATGCTATTGCGCGGATAGATTTTGCTCTTGCGCGTTTTATACTTAACCCTCGATGACGCTTTCATGCGAAACAGTGATGCTCAAGCGCGAATCGGTGGTGTCTAAACCATGAAATAATCAATAGAAATTCATAATAAACCTCAAAACGCCCATTCTATGCGTG
>CAYLNI010000101.1:1630-5725 GCA_964384705.1 uncultured Fusibacter sp. | reverse complement strand
ATATGGATTAAAAAACAACCTATAATAAAGTGATCTAATATTCAGAACCTTCAGTTCCATTTTCCGGATTGGGTGGTTAACACCAACCAGAATCACTGGTTTATTGGAGCAGAATATTTAACTCGGAACTAGATCAAGATTGCAGTCATCTTAAACTGAGTAATTCTATAATGAATTATGTATATCATGGTACAAGTTTGCTATAAAGTCGGTAATCATGTTGAATTATCAAGATATTATCAGGCTCAAATCTTAAAGCCACATCAAAAGTCACATTGCAACAAGTCTTATGTGCTATCACGGAATCAGGACTGAAAATGCCTGTCTTTAATAACATTCATAAGGACTTAGCGAAGTCTGGCGTCACCTTTACAATGCTATGATTTGAGTGAACAATGTAACGCTGAAAAGGCAATTCAATATCAAATACTCATTTTTACGTTTTCTGCATGTAATTGTATTCGCGATAAGAATCACATTATTCTAGAAAGTATATCTGGTAATGGTAAAACTTATCTTGCTTGTTCATTAGTTATTACTACATACAGAAATTTCTTGAGCGTACTTTACATTAGGCTCTCAGAACTATAGATTGATCTTCTCATGGGTGAAGTACTTACAAGAAATTAATTAAGTCATATCAGAATACAGACCTATTAATCTTTGATGAACGGTTACTAAAGTCTTTATTAACGAAACAAGCTATGGAACTATTTGAAATTATTTAAGCCAGAACTAAAAATGGCTCTATGATATTTTTTCTCAGTTTGATCCTTGAGATCAACTCTCAATCCTTTGAAAAATTTAAGTTGATCAAATTATAAACTATGCAAAAACACAAAAAAATTATTTGATTTATATCCTCACTCTTAGAATAGGATGAAAATAATATGAAATATAATTATCTTTATCTATAAATCATCTGTTCAGAATCTTCCTCACTTCATTCATAATTGATAAATCATCAAAAAAATTACCTTCATCACTATTTATCTTCATCACTGGCGCAAAGTCTAAAGAGTCTATCCAGTCATTATATAATCTATCCAGATTTTCTATATAGCTCCAAGAAATATTGCTTTCCATATCTCGACCTCTTGATGAAATTCTAGTCATTAAAACATCAAGAGGACACTCCAATTTTATTACTAAGTCTGGTTTTCTTATGCTTATAATTACTTTTTGATATAAATCGTAATAAGTTTCCCAATCTTTTTCTTCTAAGTTTCCTTCGAGAAACATATTCTTTGCATAAACTTCAACGCTCTCATAAATGCTACAATCTTTGATTATATTCCCCCCATTAATTTTCCCAATTTCAATATGCTGGCTCAAATGATGTGATAAAAAATATACTTGCGACTTAAAAGACCATTTTTTCATGTCTTTATAAAAATTCTCTAAATATGGATTATCTGCATATGGTTCATGATATACATTAAAATCAAGATTTTTTCCCAAAACTTCTGCTAATGTGCTTTTTCCACTACTAATATTTCCACTTACTAAAATATATTTATTCTCCATGATTTTATTCTGCTAAACAGCATTTCCTCCTTGAATTAAATCTTACAAGATCATATATAGAATGTATATTACCTAATAAAAAGTCCCTATTATTCTTTACCGCTGCACATGGATAGATATCACCCTGAATGTCAATATAATATTTTTTTTCTCCAGCATAGCAAAAAAGAGAAAGATTCTCTTGGCAATTTGAAAGATGAGGCATTCCCCCGACACTGATTCTAGAATTTTGAGTTTCCAGAATATCATTTATTAATCCAATTTGTTCATTATACGATATTCCAATTTCATCCCAAAATTGAACTGCTCTACCATGCTTTATAAGCCGTAATATTCTTATTTCGTTAACACCTAATTCCTTCAAAAACTCAAAATCAGTTATCAAACTATTTAAATTTGAAAATTTACTTAAAACATAATTTACATTAGTTCTAATCCCATATTCTTTTAGTATTTTTAGTGTTTCAATCGTTAAGTCAAATGTAACTTCATTTGTAATATATTCATGAATTGTTTTTACGCTAGAATATATGGATAAATATACAAACGATAACCCGCTTTTACTAAGGGTTTCTATTTCGTTATAGCTTACAAATCTAGGTTTAATTTCATTTTCAACAACTCCAGTTGTAAATAATCCAATTTCAATATACTTAGATTTATGAGATTTCAATAACTTAAATATTTCTGCTAAATTATCTATTCCATAAAGTAACGGTTCACCTCCTGTAAATATAACTTTCAAATTAATATCTTCAATCCTATTTATAAAATCAATAATATTATTTCCAGAAATTTTTGATTTTATTTGATTTGAATTTGCTTCTGATGAACAATGTTTACATTCAAGCAAGCAATCATTAGTCACTTCAAGATGAATCTCAACCATTTATATTTAACACCTCTTCTATCTCTTTATTAAATTCCTATGAGCAACATTAATTACAATATTTTGATTTTTTTAAGCTTAAATTTTTTTTTAATACTTACATCATTGAAATAGAACGATTTTCAAGTGATATAAAAAGCAGTTCCCCTTCAATCGACATATATTTTCCTTAAAATGACAACACTGACAAGGAGGATACCGCAAAATATCTATTACTACAATTCAATAATTAGCATTCGGTAAATATATGAAATGGGTCCATTATCACATCTAAATACAATTCATATCAGCATGGATTTTACTCCCATACAAATATTTTCTATGATATACAAATATTGATTTAAATATTAGAACAAGGAGCATTTCGTCAAGTGGCAATCCAGTAGAACATACTATTGAAATGAAATCGTATATAAACCGAATCAAGGAAATTTCTCCTTTCAAAATGGCTTAGGGTTTTGAAGATACTGACACTCAAACTGAATCAACGTTTTCTCAATTCATAACCGACTTTTCCAATTCCTATTTCCATGAAAAATCCTATCGTAGAATGCTTACTATTTGCTCGTGATTTAAGGATGCTTTAAATTATGAAAAGACACTTTTAAAAAATCACCTTTTAAAGTCTTTGTTAGCTAGATAATGAGAAGTCATTTTTCAATTATGAAATATCCTCATATAATTTTTCTACAACATCAATAACATCTTCATGTATTTCATTTATACTTTTTTCACCATTAACAATCACAATATTTTCCTTATCTTTTTCTAACTCGAAAGACTTGAGATATTTATTTCTAACATTTGTTAAATTTTCAACTGTCTCATACAACTCCACATGCCATCTTCCTTGACTCAATCTTCTGACTCCTTCTTCTGGTGATATATCAATATATATTGTCAGATCCGCTCTAAGTAACTCAGCACTCAATGAATTAGCATTTATCACCCATTCCAACGGCATATGAATACCATGGTATGCATATGAGGAAAAATAATATCTATCTGAAATCACAGTGATACCATTATTAATCTTATTAAGTATACCATTAAAATCATTCTGTAAATGATCCAATCTATCTGCAACAAAAAGACCCGCAATAGACTTGTGATCTGAATGAATACGACCAGTCATTATTTGTCTTATTATTGAGCCAATAGGGCTATCTGTTGGTTCAAAAGTTTTATAAACCTTCTCTCCTTTAGCTTCTAAATACTCAACTAATTTCTCTATTTGAGAACTTTTACCACTTCCATCTATTCCTTCAAATACAATAAATTTACCTTTTTTTGGCAATTCAATACTGTTAGGTACATCTATTTCGAGAAACCAATTATATGTGTTCTCGCTGAATAAACCTATAATTTTATTTACAATTTGTTCTTTTAATCCGAGACTATTTATTACTTCATCAAGTATTTTAATTTCACTAACGTATCGTTCGCGATCTATTGCACTCTGTCTTTTCTCATATTTTAACACTGCAACAAGAAAATAAATCGGGAATATTGAAGCAGAAATCTCTTCAACATTCTTGTCTAAATGATGATCAATATAGAATCTTTGGCTTAATGATTTCCAATTTAATTCATTAACAAAATCTTTTATGTTTTTCTCCAAGTTTACTCTATCTAATAAGTCAATCATCATCACCCTATCTAAAATGTTGAATTCGTCT
>CAYLNI010000101.1:0-1620 GCA_964384705.1 uncultured Fusibacter sp. | reverse complement strand
ATATCTTCATATTTTATTTACTTACAATAGAAATTTCATTTTTATTGATTTTCTTGAAATATTCTTCTTCACTATTTATATCCATCTGATTAATTAATTTCAAAAGATAGATTAAAACATCAGTTGCTTCTTCCTTTAATTCAGGTAATTTTTCATCAAAAGTATAATCCCCTCTAATTATTTTTTTTGTTAGATTTGCTAGCTCCCCAACCTCTCCAGCTAATCCTAAAACTATAAACTCAAGTACATTCATTGTGTCTTTATCAATTTTCTTATTCCAAATAAAATTACTATCATGTTTTGAATCAAACTCATCTTGTGCCTTAATTAGATCTTCTATATGCATTAAAATTCCTCCTCTAAAGCATTAATTAGTTCTTGTATCGATTTTGATAAATCACTTGTTGGATCCTTCAGATTTTGTTGGTGATTAGAAGTAGATTTGCGCAAATCTTTTAACGTCTTCATTTTTACTAATACTGTATCACAGAGATCAACTAATAGACTTTTTCTTTCTTTCTTCAAATTTTCAACATCATGTAAAACTCCTCTTAAAGATTCTATACCAGTTAGTATAATTCCGGACTCTGTATTGGTCTTCTTTTCATCCAGCATCTTAACAATCTCTCTATATTGATTATTCATTGCTAATTGCATAATTTTTCTCTCGGGTATTGAATCAATTTCACTTTTACGCAAACAATAGAATCCATCTATACAGTTTGCAGTAAAGATGAACATATTTACTTCTAATGTTTTTATACTTGGAAAATCTTTTTTTATTTTCTTTGCTGCATGTGCCAACTCCGCTAAATTCCTTGGTAAAAAACTACTAACTTCAATTGCTCTAAAATACGATGATAAAAAAAGTGTTTTTCCATCTTGTGACAAACCAAATTGTTGAAGTAAAAATGAAGGAATAGGTACGTCACCACTTTTTATAATGTCATTCATATTAATTAATGAAAAACAAGCTCTATTAGAATCTGCCTTTCGCTTTAACTCATTTATAATAAAATCATAACCATCACCAAAACGGTTAATATAATTACCATGGTTAAACTCTAATGCCTTTGGTACTTCATGTAATTGCAATAACTCTGCTTCACTCATATAAGTATTAATAAATGGACTATCCACATCCGAATAATCAAGAACACCACTAATGAGTAAATTGTTGATTTGACTATATTTACATTTTTCAACAGTTGCTTTCCAGAGTTCTTCAAATGATTTACCATTTACTATTTCCATCACTTCACCTCCTGCACAAAAGTACCCAATATACCAAATGACAAACTATCTTCAGAATATTTATATAAATCGATTTTTATTTCGTCTTCGATTTTAATTATTTTAAATTGATTATTGTAATTAGTTCCTACATCACAAAACAAAGAGCCAATTCCACTTATCTTTAATTTATTATCTTTAAAATCAATTCCAAGATTCATGTGTTGATGTCCATGTAGAACTAAATCAACATTGTATAAATCACAAATCAAAAGAAGTTCATATGCATTTGAAACCATCGAGAATCCCTTTTCAGTCACTGGAATTAAATGATGGTGTAACATAGCAACAGTTTTTGACATAGAGTTCGTCTTTAAAATATCTTTC
>CAYLNI010000100.1:5595-10843 GCA_964384705.1 uncultured Fusibacter sp. | reverse complement strand
TTTTGAAGCTTTAAAAGGTTCTAGCAATGAAGGAACGCTTCAGGAAATTTTCAATCAACTGACTGGATTTAGCAAGCACGATGAGATTGCCACTGAGTTTGTGCGCGTCGTGGAGGGTTGACTATGGAATCAAATTATATCTTGATTAAGATTATTGCCAAATTTGAGTGGCTTTTTAAGAAAGTAGGCATTGATTTTGACACACTGGTGACTATTTTAAAGCTCAAGCTGACTTTGGATGATCGTAAAACGGCTTCAAATATGTCCATGTCTGGAAATGCCAATACTGGAAAGCTTCAAGGTATGAAAGCTAATTTATTGATGCAAGCTTTTGTGGGGCTGTTTCTTGGGTTTATTATGTTTATGCCACTCGACCTGTTTTTTAAAGTGACAACTGTCGTGTCCATGGATTTTTTCTTCATGGTCATGTACATGATCTCAGATTTTTCTAGTGTTCTCCTAGATTTGCGCGATAAGAACATCATCATGACCAAGCCAGTGGATAATCGAACGATGAATGCGGCGCGCATCATCCATATTGCGTATTATATGATCTTACTTTTCTTGGCACTAAATCTTGCCAGTATCGTCATAGGGGTCATGAAGCACGGCGTCCTTTTCCTACTCAGTTATGGCATTATGATGATTTTCTTATGCTTCTTCATCATCTTTCTTGCCACGATTCTATATAGCGTCTTGTTGAATCGATTCAACGGTGAAAAACTTAAAGATATTATCAATACTTTTCAGATTGTTCTCTCTGTCGTGACGATTATTGCATACCAACTGATGGGTCGCGTATTCGAATTTGCTGAAACAACCATGACGCTAAACATCGACATCAAATGGTGGACGTATTTGCTGCCATCAGCATGGTTTGGTGGCTTGTTCAAAGTGATTGTAGAACGAGATTTCAGTGGCCCTTTTGTGACGATGGCGCTCTTAAGCATCGTTGTACCAATCGTATTAGGAGGGATTTTGATCAAGACAATCATGCCAAAGTTTGAAAGTTACCTCGCTAAGCTACAAATTGAGGATGGCGTGTTTATCGACAAAAACAACATCGTAACGCGATTAAAGGAGCGTCTTTATCAGTTTATTTCAAAAGATAACGTCGAGCGCGCTTTTATAAGATTTACAGACTATAACCTCAGTCGAGATAGACGTCTTAAACTCATGATTTATCCGAACCATACCATGAGCTTTATTTTTCCTCTCATCATCGTCCTGCCATTTTTACAGGATAAAGGCAGTCTCATAGAGGGGATACAAAGTCTCAATGGCTCTGTTGTCTATCTTTCCTTATATCTCGCGATGATCTTTTTTATCACGAACTTTGAGTTTCTGCAGTTCAGTGAGCATTATGAAGCGTCATTTATTTATGACAGCTTTCCCATCGCCAACAAACACGTCATATTGAAAGGCGCTATGAAAGCGTACTATATCAAATATGTCATGCCTGCGATGCTCTTACTCAGCATTTTATATGGTTTTTTATGTGGTATATCTGCAATCCCAGGCCTTATATTTATCAATATTGCCAGCGTGTTGATATTGTCCATTCGAGTGAATTTATTCCCTGTTGAGTTGCCTTTTTCAAAACCATTTGGCACGACGGGAAACAAGAACCTCGCCATGACTTTTGGCTTTATGGGTATTTGTGGTTTGCTTGCATTGTTTCATTTTGCCATACTCAGAAAATCGAGCCTCTTCACGTTCGTTATGTGCGCCGTCACTTTAGTTCTGATCAAAGGCATTGAATGGTTGAAAATCAAAAAATATTCAAAACATGTGAACACCGACTATTCAATGAACTAAATTTGATGTAAAATAAGGACATGAGGTTTGAGGAGGAAATATGACTGAGAATATTTTAAAGGTTCAAATTGAACAAACAGAAGATTTGCCATTTTCTGAAGAGGCTATTTTTAAAGCTGTAGCTGAAAACTTGGATAGAATTAATACGGAATCCGATGAAGCTTGCTTGCTTGTGACGGGCCCAATGGCGATGATCCTTTACTGGGAAGGCGATTGCGTGATCGTAGAGCGCGTTATGAAATCGGAAGATTTAAAAAACGGCTTATAGTTATGACAAAATAAATAGAGCTCTTACCAGATGATGAAAAACATCACTGCGTAAGAGCTTTTTTGATTTTAATAGCCGTAATTGCCATCGATCAAGATGACATGAACACGTGTCTTATCGCGTTGATAGGCAACGACTGAATACGTACAACAAATTCTACCGGCACTTTTGCAGTCAGAGCAGCTGCCCGTAAACGTGCAAGGCGTCCCCATATTTAAACGAACGCTGTTTGCTGGAGCAGCAACTTCTCTGTTTCTCGTTTTGGCATCGTCGATGTCTTTTACAATCTTGTTGATACCGGCGATGACGATGACTTTCTCTGGTCCAAATGCTAAGGCAGCGACACGGTTTCCAGAACCATCGACATTGTAGAGTTCGCCGTTTTCAGTGATGGCATTGGTGCTCATAAAGTAGGCATCCACTGAAAACGCTTGTCTATGGATGGCCTTAATCTCTTGTGGCGTCAAGCCTGGCGCATAACGGTCGTAAAAATGGTAATCATTGGCGCGGATCCAGTCGAGCATACCAGTTTCTGTAAGTGTCTGAGAGCCACCTACCGCAATCGTGGATTTTTCTGGTACGAGCGATAGTACAAGTGCTTTAAGTGCCTCAGTATCTGGTACAAAGTAGCCGTTCATATTGTTTTTTTCGAGATTGGTGAGAATGCGTTTCACTTTTTCGTGGGTGACTTTTTTTAAATGCTGATCCATATGCCCTCCTTATTGCGTTATACCAATATATTTCTCTCTATGTCAGTTTAAACAATTTGACTGAATATTACAACGTTCTTGGTTTTATTCATAAAAAATTTAACAATTTGTGTATTATTTATTGGAATGCTTGGGTTATAATAAAATGTGTTAAGGGTTATCCTAGGCTTTTATTACGTAGATTAAGGTGAGTGTGACAGATGAAAAAATGTTCAGAATGTAAAAAAAATGTAGCTATGATGCGTACCGCCAAGATTGAGAATGGAAAGACGGAATATGTCGATTTATGTCTTGAGTGTGCACAAAAAAAAGGGTACCCTGTCATGGATGAAATAATGAATCAAATCAACTTAAGTCCGGAAGAGATGGATAACTTGTCCAAACAAATGAATAAGTTGTTTGACAAGGCTTCTGGCGATGAAGACAATCCGTTGATGCATCTTATGAACAACTTCGATCAAGAGTCTTATGACGAGGACGATGATGATGTCGATGTGGATGCTTACGAGGATGAAGAACTCGACGACGCTTATGATCTCGATGAAGACGAAGAAGATGAGTCAGATCAACATAATCACTTCGGTCAAAAGAAGAAAAGTAAAAAATTGAAGCTTAAAACGTTGAGCAAGTATGGCTCAAATCTTATAGAAAAAGCACAAAATGGTGAAATCGATCGCATCATAGGTAGAAATAGAGAAATTGATCGCGTGGTCCAAATCTTGAACAGAAGAAATAAGAACAACCCATTGCTTCTTGGAGAACCTGGTGTTGGAAAAACCGCTATTGCAGAAGGCTTAGCAGTAAGAATTGTGGCCAAGCAAGTTCCTGAGAAATTGCTCGATACGGAGATCTATCTTTTGGATATGACGGCTATCGTTGCAGGAACTCAATTTAGAGGCCAATTTGAAGGGCGCATGAAGGCGATCATCAACGAAGCGACGAAACATGGCAACATCATTCTCGTTATCGATGAAGTGCATAATATCATGGGTGCAGGCGAAGTACACGGTGGCGTCATGAATGCCGCAAATATATTGAAACCAGCACTTGCAAGAGGTGAAGTACAGATCATCGGAGCGACCACGCTCGATGAGTACCGTCAACACATCGAAAAGGATGCGGCACTTGAAAGACGTTTCCAGCCGGTCATCGTTGATGAACCGAGCGTCGATGATAGTATAGAAATTTTAATGGGTATCAAGGACTATTATGAAGATTTCCATAAAGTGATTATAGACGAAGAAATCATAGATGCAGCAGTTAAGATGTCAGCAAGATATATCACCGACAGGTTCCTGCCCGATAAAGCCATCGACGTCATCGATGAAGCGGGTTCAAGAGCAAATCTTAAAAACCATGGTCTCGTCGAAGTGAAGGCACTAGAAGAAGAACTTCAAAAGATAGAAGGCCTTCGTGCTGAAGTGATGGAAGCGCAAGATTTTGAGAAAGCAGCTGAGCTTAGAGCAGAATCGCTTAGGTTGAGTGAGAAGATTGAAAAGCTAGCTAATTCTAGTGGACATGTCCATTTGACTGTTGAAGATGTCGCTTATGTCATCGAGGCATGGACTAAAATCCCTGTTAAGCGCATTACTGAAGAAGAAGCGGAGAAACTCATAGAACTTGAAAATAGATTACACAAGCGCGTCATAGGACAACAAACGGCAATTGATGCCATCTCTAAAGCTGTGAGGAGAAATCGTTCCGGCTTTAGAAAAAAACGCAAACCAGCATCGTTTATCTTTGTTGGACCGACTGGTGTAGGTAAGACAGAACTCGCAAAGGCACTTGCTGAAGAGCTATTTGGCACAGAAGATGCCATCATTCGCGTAGACATGTCCGAATATATGGAGAAACACAATGTTTCCAAATTGATTGGTGCCCCTCCAGGATATGTCGGCTATGAGCAAGGTGGTCAACTGACAGAAAAAGTGCGCAGAAAGCCTTATGCAGTCATCTTGTTAGATGAAATCGAAAAAGCACACAGCGATGTCTTCAATGTATTGCTTCAGATTTTAGAGGATGGCAGATTGACAGATGGTCAAGGCCGCACTGTTTTCTTTGAGAATACAGTCATCATCATGACATCAAATGTGGGTACAAACCTCAAATCAACGGGTATTGGTTTCGGTAGCGAATCTGACCTAAAAATCGATGCCAAGATCAGAGAGATGCTCAAAGACACCTTTAGACCTGAATTCTTAAACAGAATTGATGACATCGTCGTCTTCAAAGCGCTTATAGAGCATGAACTTAAACAAATCATAGACCTTCAATTGAATGAAGTTTCTGGAGAAGTGAAAGAAAAGAAAATGACACTTGAAGTTTCAGAAGAGGTCAAAGCACTGATTCTTTCTCAAGGTTTCGATGAGAAATATGGCGCTAGACCGCTTAGAAGAACCATTCAGAAATTGATTGAGGATGAGATTGCCGAGCTTTACATTCGCAAACTCAT
>CAYLNI010000100.1:4652-5585 GCA_964384705.1 uncultured Fusibacter sp. | reverse complement strand
AGGCAACTTGTTGAAAGCCGTCATGGAAAATGATAAGGTCAAGATCAAAGTTGAGGCATAGATTCAGTTAAAAAAATAGGACTTCAACCATGCACATTTAATCTGTGTATGGATGAAGTCCTTGTTTTTTAGAAATCGACTTTGATGGATTTGCCTTTTTCGATGAATGCCTTCATGACGTCTTCAGGAACCAGACCGCCACCAGTTGCCCAAGAGATGTGCAGGGCATCTTTCATTTTTTCAAGGAGGCCATTTGACTGAAGATAAGCAAAGCCTTCACTTTTATAGAATAGCCAAACAGGGCCAGCAAATCCCGCCAGTGCTGATGGTTCAAGCTTGATGTCATCTGAAATGGAGAGCATATAAAGCAGCCAATACATTCTGTCATCTGAGATTGTGTAAATACCATCTATTAGAGGCGCGACGACCTGTCCGACAAAGCCAGAAGCTCTTCCAACCGCAAGTCCATCTGCATCTGTGATGTTGTCTACACCGATGTCACCAACGCTGATGGCATCATATTTTTCAGTTGCCATACCGAGAAGCATACAAGGTGCATGTGTTGGTTCAGCAAAGAATATCTTGACGGCATCTTTAAAGATGAGTTTGAGTCCGAAGGCGATGCCACCTGGTGCGCCGCCAACGCCGCATGGTAAGTAGACAAACAATGGATGATCTTGATCGACGATTCTACCCGATGCATCTAACTGTGCTTTCAAACGCAATGCAGCAACGGCATAGCCTGTAAAGAGACCAATTGAATTCTCATCATCAATGAAGTAGCTGTAAGGATCACTTTCTGCACTTGACCGGCCTTCAGCGACAGCCACTGAATAGTCTGCTTCGTGTAGGATGACATTGGCACCTTTCTCACGGAGCATTTTTATTTTCCACGGCTTCGCATCTTGAGACATATGCACCGTGACTTTAAAA
>CAYLNI010000100.1:3274-4624 GCA_964384705.1 uncultured Fusibacter sp. | reverse complement strand
CTATGATTCCAATACTGAGACCTAGGTTTCCTGTGGAACCGACGACGATGGTATATTTTGAAAACAAAGATTTTGCTGTCGCTTCTGTCAAGACATCATAGGCAGATTCAGTGCCAATGAGTCCTGCTTCTATGGCAAGCCTTTCGGCAAATTTGATGACTTCGTAAACACCACCGCGCGCTTTGATTGAGCCTGCTATATCGAGATGACTGTCTAGCTTTACCGACCAATCCCCCAAAGTACGACCGCCAACAAACGTGATGATCCCAGTTTGAAATTTTTCGATATTCTGCAGGTCGGATTCTATGATGCCCTTAGTGCGCACAGTTTCTGGAAACAAGATTTGAAACACGGGTGCAAATCGCCTCAAGCGTTGGTCTGCATTCTCGATGTCTTCTAGCGTTGGCACCTCAGGATGTTCCTTGTAAATCTTCTTAATCGCATCTTCAAACGGCAGTCTTTTTGGATTGATCCAAATGACTTCTTCGTAATTTTTCAGTGATTCTATCATGTTATGTTTCATATCAATCATGTCAAACTCCTTCTTAAAATCTTCTAGTAACATCTTATCAGATTTTGAAAGCATTTAAAATCTAAAAAAAGGTGGTATAATAAGTAGGGTAAGGCGACAAAATATCATTATACGAGGAGACCATCCATGAATTTTTATCAAAGCCTAATTAAATACAAACAAACCATCAACATGGTTTTAAGTCTATTGCTCGTCGTTGCGTTTTTTATTCCGTGGTTTTCTCTTAATCCAGATTTTAAGATGTTTGCTGTATCTGAGACGAAATTATCTGGTCTTCAAATTGTGCAGGGGATTCATTTTGCGGCACCAACTGTGTCTCTACTTGGCGAGGCGTATGGTTTTCCACTCATCTCCAAGTTCATCTATCTGGGGTATTTGATTATTCTTCTCCCGATTGTAGGGATTGCTGGTATTGTCATGAGCGGTATGAGACATCCAAAGGCTGTCCTGCTTCATAAGATTCACTTTATTGGAACGTTGGGCCTTTTAGCATTTTTTATGATTCTTGCAAATTTCAACAAAGATATGAGAGAGCTTTTCTTTTCTGTAATGATTCTTGGTTTCGGTTTTTATGTAAGTGTTTTGATTGCCATAGTGGGTATCACTTTAAACCAAATTAAAAGGGAAAAATAGATCATGAAACATTATCGCCTGTTGGGCATATTGCTATTGCTTGAAAACAATCACGTGATGACGGCCAAAGCGTTAGCGTCACATTTCGAAGTGTCAGTTCGCACAATCTACAGAGATTTGGACGTGCTATCGGAAGCAGGCTATGGCATTGTAACAGAAAGTGGAAAAGGTGGCGGCATTTCTCT
>CAYLNI010000100.1:0-3264 GCA_964384705.1 uncultured Fusibacter sp. | reverse complement strand
CATGTATTCTAAACGTCTTCGTTTGAGCGCTATGGACGAGCATGAACTCATCCAGCTTGCAAGACAATTTGCGTTTAGAGATACAGATGACCAACTTTCCGAGAACATTTCGCTCAAAATAAGAAGCCAGCTACCACCGGAGGCTCAAAATGTATTTGATCATTTAACGCGCTCTACACTTGTAGATCGCGTTTCTTGGTATGGCAAGGTCTCGTGCTTAGAAGAGAGCCTTTCTACGATTCAACAGGGAATTCTACATAAAAAGAAACTCATTATAGATTATACGAGTGCAGGTGGTTTTTCGACCGATCGTGTCATTTGGCCACTGGGTATCGTCAAGAAAGCAAATTTATCTTACCTCGTAGCCTATTGTGAGCGAAGAGGTGAACACAGAGTCTTCAATATCGACAAAATATCAAAGCTTGTTCTATCTGTCGATGAGTATCCTGAAGACTATGACTTTAACTTGAAGACATTTTGGGAAATGACGACGGATAATTATCGTTTCCAAGCATCAATGCCAGCGGTGAGACCGCTAACTGACGCCTCCAATTTACCCGATGATTCCAATGAAACTAAAGGTCGTTACCCCGTTTCTATCAAGTGTGGTGACGCCTATCTAATTCATTTAAATGGCTATAAACTGCTAGAAATGACGAGTGACGGACGTTACACATATGACATGATATCCGAAGCGATCGCCATTTCACAACTTTTCAACCACGGTGATCAAGTGGTCGTTTTAGAACCTAAAACTTTAGTGGATGCCATTCTTAAAAAAGCACAACATATCGTTTCACTTTACGAAAAGCATTAATGAATCATTTCATATATTGACTGACATATAGATGTCAACAAATCTTTGATAGGATAGGGTTAACCTAAATGATTCATTATGATAAGGAGGCACATATGAACTGTAAAGTAGTTGAATTAAAACCTGCAAAAGTGATTGGAATGGTGTACCAAGGTAAAGGAGAAGGCGGCGAGATCCCAGCAATGTGGCAGGTTTTCAACGTCAGATACAAAGAGGTAAAGAATCCAGATCTTTTTAAATTTTACGGCTTATGCTATGGCTATCAAGATGATGGTGCATTCTCGTACATGTCTGGTGTCGGCATCATAGCTGGCGACGACAAAGTCGCTGAGATCCCAAGCGGTATGTCTCTCCAAGAGATACCAGGTGGAAAATACGCCGTATTCACATTCAAAGATGACATCTCAAAAATTGGTCTCTTTTGGAACGACATCTATCAAAAGGGCATCCCAGAAAATCAGTTGAAGCCATTAAATGGCATGACTTTTGAACTTTATGACGAGCGATTTGAAGAAAATGGCACAGTAGATATTTACATCCCAATCGCATAAAAAGACCCCCGTATCGACAGTCTGAAAATGAATTTCAGCGGTTGAACGGGGGTTTCTTATGGTTTATAGAGCTAAAGCACTTATATCTTTTCTTTAGGCGTATAGTGTGTATGGAGTAAATGATGCGCCTTGTGGCTGTTTGGTTTTTCTAAGAACTCCTCGTAAATTTGTTTAATATAAGGGTTATCATGAGACTTTCTAAGCACTTTGCCTTTATCTTCTTGATAAATAGCCGCTTGTCGCTTACGGATGATATCCATATCGCCATGATGATAAGGTTGACCACCACCACCGATACAGCCACCAGGACACGCCATGATTTCTATGGCATCAAACTGAGAAATACCAGCTTTGATATCTTCAAGTAACTTTCTAGCATTGCCAAGACCGTGCGCGATACCGATGCGCAAGTTCAAATCACCGATCTTCACCGTTGCAGATCTTATGCCTTCAAGCCCTCGAAGTTGTTGGAAGTCAACTTTTTCAAGCGTTTCACCAGTGATCCAGTCGTAAGCCGTTCTAACAGCAGCTTCGATAACGCCACCAGTTGTACCAAAAATAACGGATGCACCTGTACTTTCACCAAGAAGGTGATCAAACTCACTATCTGGAAGACCAGCGAAGTTGATGCCAGCTTCTTTCAGCATTAAGCCGAGTTCTCTAGTCGTGATGACGATATCGACGTTATTAAGATGATCATGTGAAAGCTCTTTTCTAGCTGATTCCGCTTTTTTAGCGAGACAAGGCATGACGGAAACGACGATGATATCTTCTGGTTTTAAATTCATCTTTTCAGCATAGTAAGTCTTGATGACGGCACCCATCATGATTTGAGGTGATTTACATGTCGATGGGATATCTAGCATGTCTGGAAATTGATGTTCAAAAAAGTTAACCCATGCTGGACAGCAGCTCGTCAACATTGGGAGCACACCACCAGTTTGAATTCTGTGAATCAGTTCAGAAGCCTCTTCCATGATCGTGAGGTCCGCACCAAAATCTGTATCGAAAATGGCGTTGAAATCGAGTCCACGAAGCGCGCTGACAAGTTTTCCTGTAGAGATGGTGCCAGGCTCCATACCAAACATTTCACCGATGGCGACACGAACAGCAGGCGCTACTTGAACGACGACGTGCTTTTTAGGGTCTGCGATTGCTTCCCATACAGCGTGCGTGTTGTTGACTTCAGTAAGCGATGCAGTTGGACAAACCGCCACACACTGTCCGCAGTACGTACACGATGTATCGATCATATCTAAATTGAAAGCTGGACCAACAAACACGTTGAAACCACGGTTGACTGCAGATAATATACCACAGGTTTGCACATCGTTACACATCGTTTCACATCGTCTACACATAACACATTTGTTTGGATCTTTTACAAGCGCGTAGGAAGAGGTGTCTTTTGGGTGATCCATCTTTTCACCAGCGTATCTGATCTCCCTGATGCCGAGCTCTTGAGCGAGTGCTTGAAGCTCACACTCCAAGTTCTTAGGGCATAAGAGGCAGTCAAATGGATGATTGGAAAGTAATAATTCAACAGCCGTACGGCGTGCAGAAATGGCGCGAATGCTGTCTGTCCTGATCACCATACCCTCGGTACAAAGCTCGGAGCAAGATGGTGCAAGTGGGGCTCTGCCTTCGACTTCGACGACACAGACGCGACATGATGCACTTTGGTTTACAATACCAAAACCTTTGAGGTCCATATGGCATAGCGTAGGAATTTTTAAACTGACAAGTCTTGACGCTTCAAGAATCGTTGTGCCCTCTGGAACTTGCAAGGGCATGTCGTTGATTTTTATACTGATTGTTTTCATTTTGAATACCCCCCTTTACGGTTTCATGACGGCTTGGAATTTACATGCCGTATAGCATGCGCCACAAGCGATG
>CAYLNI010000099.1:6005-10845 GCA_964384705.1 uncultured Fusibacter sp. | reverse complement strand
TTTGATTTGTTAGAGTCCATTTTTTACTTTGGGTCTATTTTGCAACAGCCCCTTTTTTGTACATAACTGGGCTAAAAGGTTATAATACTATTAGGTTTAGTTGGAGGTAATTTTGCATTTATCAAACGAAGACGCCTTAAAACTCATCAATGCGCTCAGAAGTGGCACGACGCCGCAACACCATGCGCAGGCACTTGCCACAGGCAGAAAAGAAGAAATTGAAGAATTCAGAAGATGTCTGGATTTATTAGATAAAGACGCTGGACTCGTGAAAATCATCACGGGTGTTTTTGGTGTTGGTAAATCCTTCTTGGTCAATACATTTAAACGACTTGCACTAGAAGAGGATTACGTCATCTCCGACTTTCAGATCAACAACGGGTTTAGACTCAACAAACTCGAGGATCTTTATTATGCCATCATGCACAACCTCTATTTAAAAGATAAACCCAATATGAAAGCGTCATTTGATGACATTTTCGACTGGTGGGTCAAGAACCTTCAAAGCGCACCTTTTGCAGATCGCAAACGCTATGAGGTCAATACTGTCTGTCAGGAGCTTTCAAAATACAATAGAAACTATGCCCGTGCATTTTTGAGCTTTATGCGTGGCCGTATTCAGCGCAATCAAGAGATGATGAATGTCTCTGGGGCTTGGATTACAGGCGAACGCAATATTCCCTTTGCACTTAAGCAAAAATACGATTTGGTTGGAAGCGTTGATAAGACCAATACGCTCGACTTTTTGAAGGCGTTTACAAAACTGGTTACGTTACTTGACTATAAAGGCCTCATCGTCTTCATAGACGAAATCGATCTCGTACTACACGATAGAAACGATATTCGGCATACGGCTTACAACAATCTAAAGCAACTCATCGATTTATCCACTTCTGGAGATATGCCAAATATTATGTTCGTATTCTCAGGCACGCAAGAAATCATAGACGATCCAGAACGCGGTTTCCTTTCAAATGAGCCGTTGTCTCAACGCCTCAATTTAACTAGTGAAACGATGACATCCCAACAAAGTATCCTAAAACTAAAACCTCTAGATGCTGAGTCTCTCATGGCATTGACTCAAAAAATCGTGCGCTTGTATGGTCAGAACACGAGACGGCCGTTGACTGTCGACCCACATATCCTCTTCAGCAATGTGATGAAAGAAATGCCCCACAAAACCATGGTGACACGGCACTATGTCACAAAACTCATCGAGCATTTAGACTTGCTTCCCGTCCCCGAACATGAGAACAGTGCCGCCAACGACGAGTGGTAGATAATACGTATATAGGCGCCACAATAAAAGCGCAGTAATGATAATCTGCGATGGAAAGAATATCTGATAGATTAGGTAAAAGCTGCCTTCAGCGCCAATCGCCGCACCTGGTATCGGTATAAATGCAGTTACCATTGAGACAAATGCAGCTGCACCGATCATGTAAAAAATTGAGAGGTGCGTCATATGAAAGCCATATCCAATCACGAGTGGGATACTAAAGAAAACCGTCAGCTGAACTATCGACAAAAAGCCCACAATTAGCCATGTCATCAAGCCATTGTGTGTCTCTCCCATCTTTACGTGATACAGATCAATCTGTCCAAGTACTTTATTTGTTGCATGTTCAACACGCGCTTCATTAAATCGCCTTTTTAAGAATTGAGAGAATCCGACAACAAGCCCTCTCGTAAATTTATAGTTATAGGCAATCATTAATAAACTTCCTACAACAAAAGCATTGACCATAAATCCTATTGTACCCAGATAAACGAAATTGGGAATTTGACCTAAGAAGAAGTTTGCCTCAAAGACAAGCACCAAAAGGCTATACATAACGAGAACCGCTTGATAGACGATGAATTTTTTTGTCAATACAGAGGCACCTGTGCCCAGTGGCACTTTTTGACGGTGCAGCATGTAGAGTTGAGCTGGTTGTCCACCCGATGCAAATGGTGTTATGCCATTGAAAAACTGTCCCGCAAGTGTGATTCTCAGAGACTTCCAAAAACTCAATCTCTCTTTTGCATGATCAAGCAAACGATGTAGAATGATCGCTTCAAATAACCAATAGATACAGATTAATAAGAATGCGAACAGGAGAAAAAAAGGACGAACTGCCTTTAAAGCAACCGCGATATTATAAAATTCTCCTTTTGCAGCAATCACACCTATAACAATAACCATTCCCGCAAGAGGAAACGCCACATTAATTATATGCTTTTGATTTTTTATCATAGGTCTCACTGCTTTCGAGTTCTAGCATTCTTTTATATAATTCTTCCCACATTTTTCCGACGGATTCTCTACAATAAAAATCACTGCCTTTGCTGGATTGACTTGCCCAACTTTTATAAAAGGCTTCATCGTTGGATAGTTTTCTGATGAGACTTTCAAATGACTTATTGTCCTCCGCCTGTAAGTAGAAATCGAACAAAATATCTTTGTAGAGCTCAAGATTTCTAAGAACGATGGGTATGCCAACATTCATCGATTCAAGCACAGTCATCGGGAAAAGCTCGCTATAAGATGGTAAAAACAAAACATCTGCCATATTGTAGATTGCATTCATTTCCGATCTGTCGACTATGCCGAGAAAACGCACATTATCAGGGGGATTCTCGACGATTTGACTCAATTCTTCAAATCCATCCGTTATTTTCCCGAATGAAAAACCACCAGCCCATACGAATTTTATCGCTGGACATGCTTTCGCGACTTCAACAAAGTCCATGATGCCTTTTCTCGTCTGTACTTGACCGACACCTAAGACGACAAAATCGTGTTTTGCGAGTTCATATGTTTCTCTGATTCGATTTTTTTCGTCTATGCTGACTTTATGAAATTGTTCGTGCGAGACGAAATTTGGTATATAACTAATATGATTTCGATCAAAACCCAAATCTTCCATCTTGTCGATAAAAACTGGGTTCACTGTAACGAGCTGATCCATATTTTTATAAAACTCTAAAATGTACCAATAAAAAATTCTTTTCATCCATTTGGGTAATGTGATACTGCCTTCAATTGTTTCGGGTATAAAATGTACGGAGCCTACGCGCATCGTTTTCTTTCGGTTCATATAGGAATGTAGAAAAAATCGAAAATTGATCGAATGATAATGTGTGATTTCGCCACTTATTATCGTATTTTTCTTGATATCATACGTGTCATCAAGGCGTTCCTCAATCAAACATAGCTGCTCAGAATATGCTGAACCGACACCTTGTCCCTTTACGTTATCTGCTAGGGACATCACGGATATTTTTGGTTTACTTCGTTTCATGATCTCACCCTCACTAAAATTTCACTATTGTCCATAGTACCATTAACACTTATACCCTAATATTACACGGACATTGTTAAGTTTTAATTAAAATGAAATTAAGCTGTGATTAGATATGGTAATATTATTTCTTAATAAATAATTGTGCCGCTCATCCTAAATTCACTAGGTGACATGCCAACGATCTTCTTAAATAGGTTCGTATAATAAGAAGGGTTGCAAAAATTAAATAGAAAGGCAATTTCAGAGATAGACATGTTTGTGTATTTCGTGAAGTACTTGGATTCTTCGATTTTATTCAAATTGATATAATCGGTAAGGTTCATTCCCACTTCGTTTTTAAAAGTATAACTAATATACGATTTGGATCGGTTAAGTATCGTTGCTAGTTGGTCCAATGTAATTTGGTCTGTTATGTTCTCGTGAATATATTGAATCGATTTTAATGTGAGCGTCGAATAATCTTCCTGTCTATAATGTTCAATCAGTGCGAAGTAGTCTTCAAGCATCGTGTATTCATAATTTTGAAGCAGCTTCACTTGATTGATGACTTCAATTTCTCTTATGTGAACATCTGAATGTGAAAAGGCTTCTTCAGTGGGAACATTGGCGTCTATGGCGGCCCTAGCAAATAATGTACACGATGCAATCAGCGAATTTTTCATGGATCGCATCGGTGAATCTGCTAGTCTTGCACGTTCAAGTCGATTGATGACTGTCATCGTCTCTATCGCCTCAGCGCGGCTGCCTCGTTTAAGCGCATTGAGCAGTTTTCTTTCAAGGTAATAGGATGGATGCTTATAATAGGAAGCGCAATTCTCAATTTTACTTAAAATCATCTTTTCGCTCATATTTCACCTCTAAAGTCTATTTAATTGTACAAATTATCATTCTATTCGATGTGAAAAGTGGTTCTGATACAAATATTTTGGCACAAATCACAAAATATTACAAGAAATCTATATATTTTGCAAGTGTAACATTTTACTCGGCATATACTATCACTAACGAAGTAACAAGTTTCGTAAAATGGGTGTTAATATTTCAAAGGGGGATCACAATGAAAAGAATATTTTCAATTTTATTAGTGGCAATTATGATATTGTCCCTAGTAGCAGGGTGTCAAAATGAACCGGCTGAAGAAACAACTGAAATGACTGAAACTACTGCGGCAATGACCGAAGCAGAAACAACTGCCGGATCAATGGAAAAAACGGCTGTGAAATTTGCTGTGCAAGCGGATTCAACAGATGCACTTAACCAACTCATCGCGGCATTTAACGAATCAAGTGACCTTTACACCGTTGAATCAATTGTTATGACAAATGACTCAGGTAGCATGCACGACCAGCTTCTTAATTCTCTTTCAAGTAAATCTGGCGAATACGATGTCATCTCAATGGACGTTGTATGGGCTGGCGAATTCGCAGCCGCTGGATACCTCCAGCCAGTGGATGAACTGATCCAAGCAAATGGCTGGTTACCGACAGATTTTAATGCAGGCTCAATGGCATCAGGCAAATACAAAGGAAAAAATTATGTTCTACCTTACTTTC
>CAYLNI010000099.1:5687-5969 GCA_964384705.1 uncultured Fusibacter sp. | reverse complement strand
ACTACCGATCAGATATCGTAAGTGCTGAAGATGCTGCAAAACTTCAATCAGGCGACTATACTTGGGCTGACCTACTCGAAATGGCAAAAGCCTACAAAGGCGAAATGGATACAAAATATGGCCATGTTTACCAATCAAGCCAATACGAAGGTTTGACATGTAACCTCAACGAGTTTACCGCAAACTGGACCGATATCAAAGGCGGTCTTGAAATGATGAACGCCTTTACAACTTCTGGCGTGACACCAAGTGATATCCTCGTTTACACAGAAGGCGAAACAC
>CAYLNI010000099.1:0-5662 GCA_964384705.1 uncultured Fusibacter sp. | reverse complement strand
ATGCATTTTTAAACGGCGAATCTGTATTTGCTAGAAACTGGCCATATATGAACGGCATGGCAGCAAGTGGCGATTATACCGTCAAAGGTGAGCAAGTAGGTTATGCACCACTTCCTGCAGGCGGAACTGTTGGTGGTTGGATTATCGGTATCAATGCTAACAGCACAAACAAAGAAGGCGCAGAAGCGTTCTTGACATTTATTTCAGGTCCAGAAGGCCAAAAAATCAATGCAACTGTTGGTAGCTACTTACCAGGCTTCAACGCATTGCTTGAAGATGCAGACGTCCTTGCTTCAAATGCCCTTTTAACAAATGATGGCTTTGCAAACGCACTTGCTAAAACAATTGCAAGACCTGTCGTTGCAAATTACTCTGAGGTTTCAGATACAGTTCAAATCAAAGCGCACGAATACCTCTCAGGCAATGGCGATCTTGACGCTGCCGTAGAAGCGATCACAAATGCACTTAAGTAAGCGCATAGAATTTGATTCATAATAACGATTCAAAGAAAGAAGACATAGAAGCTTTAGTCCTAGCGACGCCTGGTACTAAAGCTTCTTTTCTAAGAGGTGACTATGAAAAAGATCGGGAAATTCATCGATTCAAATACGGCATATATCCTGATACTGCCCGCAGTACTATTTATATTGCTCTTCTCCATTATTCCCATTTTCGAATCCTTAAGATATGCCTTTTACGATTTCCAATTAAATGACCAAGCAAAATCGGGTCTTTATACGAGTGGCAATTATAACATGACCTTGTATGATGAAACCTTTGACTATATCCGCTATTTTCTCGATATAGAGGAAAGCGTCGTCACCGGTGATGAAACTAAGACGCAGATCATAAACTTGCGCCAAATGCTGGATACCTATGATGCGTATATGCTGGAAAATGTTGCTACATCTGATATGCAGAGCATCGTCCCACTCGATGGTGATTCGCATAAGTACGTCACAGACATGAAAGACACTTTGATCCTCGAACTTGAAAAGCTATATAGCTACGATGAACCCTATTATTCAAAAGACGATATGTTTGCCGTCGTCTCTGAGCTTGAAACGGCCATCATACAATCAAATTTTTCAGGTCTTGAAAACTTTAAAGACGTCGTCACTGATAAACGCGTTCGTGCCACAATCACATTTACACTGATCTTCACCTTTGTCTCAGTCTTTTTAGAACTGTGCCTAGGTATGATGCTCGCACTGATCATGAACAAAGCGCTCATGGGCAGAGGGCTCATTCGGACGATATCGCTGATTCCTTGGGCGATTCCGACCTCTGTTGCAGCCTTGATGTGGTCCTACTTATACGATGGATCGAGCGGGATTGTTGCACATACTTTTGCCTCGATCGGACTGATTTCTGAACCAACGCAGCTCTTACTCAGCGCAAAAGGCGCTTTAGGTGCCATCATTCTCGCAGATGTCTGGAAGACGACACCTTATATGGCTTTGCTTTTGCTCGCTGGCCTTCAAGTTATTTCGAACTCCCTTTACGAATCCTCGTCCCTTGACGGTGCGACGAAGCTTCAACAGTTTAGATACATCACGTTGCCTTTGCTCAAACCGTCCATTTTTGTCGCCTTGTTGTTTAGAACGCTCGACGCATTCAGAGTGTTCGATTTGATATACGTTTTAACCGGTGGTGGACCAGGTGGTACGACAGAATCTATCTCCCTCTATGCCTACAAAGTCATGTTTGCACAGACGCGGTTTGGCTATGGCTCAGCGATGGTTCTCATCATGGCAATTGCCGTAGGCTTGATAACACTTGCATACATTAAGATTCTTAATGTAAAACTTATAGGAGATTAGGAGGGCTTATGAAAACGAATAAAAGTGAAAAGCTACTTCTAGCGGCTATATTCATGTATCTGTTGATCATCGTGTTTCCATTTATATGGGTAACGTTTACATCCTTTAAGCCAGAGAGCGAGATTTGGGGAAGTGGTGCGCTAAAGATATTCGCTGATGAATCCACGCTTGAGCATTATGAAGCGCTTTTCAAAGCACAAATCTTAAATGCACTCAAGAACAGCTTAATCATCTCCTCGATTACGACTGTCTATGTGACTTTTATCGCCTCATTTTGTGCTTATGCAATCGCAAGGCTTGATTTTAAATTCAAAAAAGTTTTGTTAGCCGTCATTCTTGCGACGAGCATGTTTCCGCAAATGATTGTGGTTGGCCCAATCTATCGTGTTTTCGTCAATCTCGGTTGGACAAATTCATATTTTATTACATTGCCTTACTCGATGATTACACTGCCAGTGGCGATCTTCATCCTGATCACGCACTTTTCAAAAGTGCCAAAGGAGATGGAGGAATCCGCAAAAATTGATGGTGCCTCTAAAATGACTACGTTTTTCAAAATCGTCTTACCGCTTGCTCTACCTGGTATTTTTACAGCGGCTATCATGACGTTTATCGGTGTTTGGAATGAGTTCTTGTTATCGCTAACACTCAACAGCGACGCACAATATAGAACGGCTACCGTTGCGATCTCATTCCTTCGCGGTCAGTTTCAAATTTTCTGGGGACAGGTGACTGCCGCCACGGTTGTCGTGACGATTCCGACGTTAATTATCGTCATACTCTTTCAAAAACAAATCATTTCAGGCCTTACATCTGGTGCTGTTAAAGAATAGGAGCTTAACATGTGGCGTTTGGAACGCAACGCATTTATTAAAGAGAACTTATTGGTTGAAGAAAGCCTTTTTACAACAGCTAATGGGTATTTGGGCGTAAGGGGTTGCTTCGAAGAAGGTTATGGATTACCTGATATCAACAGCATTCGCGGGTCTTACATCAACGGCCTCTACGACCGCGTACCGATCACCCATGCAGAGAGCGCTTATGGCTTTCCAAATATTGGTGACAAACAGCCTCGCATTATAGATACACAAATCTGTGAGGTGTATTTGGACGGTGAAAGGGTGGCGCTTTCAACAGGTCAGTTTACAAATTACCATCGTACTTTGGATTACAAAACTGGCGTGAGCATACGTTCGTTTATTTATAGTACACTAAATGGAAAAATAGCAAAGCTTTCATTTGAAAGGCTCGCTTCCCTTTGGATTAAGAATCATTTCATTTACAAAATCGCTATTGAATACGACGGTTTGATTCAACTCGGCGCTTTTGTCGACGCAGGCATAGAGAATTTCACCGATAAGGATGATCCACGTGTTGCGACGTCGCACGCCAAGCTCATGTACTGCAGAGCCTTACAGTTTGAGGGCAATCGCGTCAGCTGTCTCATGGAAACCTCCAGTAGCGGCATCGCACAAGCGACGGTTGTGGATTATCATATATCAAGCACGAGTCCGTATCATATTGCACACACGCGGATCGATGATCAAATCATGACAGCTATAGAATCAAAAGGTGCTTTGGTACTTGAAAAAGTATGTACTTTTACAGATGGGCTGCGCTATGAAAACTGTTTTGAAATGGCGTTAAAGCTCGCTGATGAAGCGCTTAACTATTCATTTGAAACCTTTCTAACACATCAAAAGTCATATCTCGATGCGTTTTGGCAGCACTCAGATATCGTAATCGATGGTCATGACAAACACCAATCGGCAATCCGCTTTATGCGCTTTCAACTTCTTCAATCAACGGGTGCCGATGAATTTTCAAACGTTTCGGCAAAAGGATTGTCTGGTGAAGGTTACGAGGGCCATTATTTCTGGGATACTGAGATCTACATCTTGCCTTTGCTTCAAATAACCGAACCGATGCTCGCAAAAAATCTGTTGGCCTATCGCTATCACATTTTGCCTTTTGCAAAAGCTCGCGCGTTGGAGCTTGGCCATAGTAAAGGTGCCGCGTATCCATGGCGCACGATTTCAGGCATCGAATGCTCGGGCTATTTTCCTGCGGGCACCGCACAATATCACATCAACGCAGATATTGCGTATGCTTTCATTCAATACTATCTCTTTAATAACGATATCTCATTCTTAGCCGAAATGGGGGCAGAAGTCATCTATGAGACTGCTCGCATCTGGCTGGAAATTGGAAATTATCACAACGGCATGTACATGATCAACAGCGTGACCGGTCCTGACGAGTATACTGCGATCGTCAATAACAATTACTACACCAACGCAATGGCAAAATACCATCTTCATTGGGCTGAGGCATTTTACAGAATTTTATCCGCTTCTGATAGTCCAGAGATCGTCATGAAACACGCGGCGTTGTGCGAAAGGATAGGACTTGACGAACGAGAAATTCTAGAGATGCGCGACGTATCAGAGGCAATGCTCTTACCTTTTGATGCAACACACATGATCAATCCACAAGACGATGCTTTTTTGCAAAAGCCAATTTGGCCATTTGAGGATTCAAAATACCCACTTTTGCTTCATTATCACCCACTAACCATCTATCGTCATCAAGTCCTCAAACAAGCTGATACCGTGTTAGCTCACTTTTTACTAGAAGCTTATACGACAGAAACTGTCATCAAAAACTCTTATCATTATTATGAAGTGTTGACGACGCACGACAGTTCACTCTCTGCTTGTGTGCATGGCATCATGGCATCTCGAATCGGTGAAGTGGACAAGGCTTTTCAATACTTTGAAGACTCTGTCGAGCTCGACCTTGAAAACACACATGGCAATACAAAAGACGGGCTGCATATGGCGAATATCGCCGGGACGGCGCTTAGTGTCATCAGTGGTTTCAGCGGATTTAGAATCTCTGACTCCGGCATATCATTTAGACCTGCATGTCCTAAACAGTGGCAGCGTTATCAATATAAAATCAGGTATCGAGGTCGCGAAATTGAAGTGACTGTAAGTGATACCACCACACTCAAGCTGTTGTCCGGTGCGCCATTTGATTTGAAAGTTTGGGACCTTAATTACACGCTTGAAAATTCACTGTCCTTTTCAAATGAAAGACGGTGTTTGATATGAGTGATATTCGGTTGGATCCTTCAATAAAAGCATTCATATTTGATATGGATGGTGTCTTAACGGAAACCAGCAGACAGCACTTTCTTGCCTGGCGACGTTTGGCACAAGAACTTGGGTGTGATCTTCCAGATTCCGTCATGGATGAAGTAAGAGGCATTTCGAGACTTGATTCACTCAATATCGTCTTAGAGACTTGTGGCATCGCATCGCAATTCGATGAAGCTCAAAAAATAGCACTCGCAAATCAAAAGAATGCGTATTATCTTGAGAGCATCGACTCTTTTTCAGAAGCAGATCTTTCTGATGGTGCGCTTGAACTCTTAGGCGAACTTAAACACAGAGGTTTTCTTATCGGACTTGCTTCCGCCAGTAAAAATGCACCACAGCTCCTCAAAGCGATGGCTATAGAACACTTCTTTGATGCTGTTGTCGATCCTAAAGCCATCAATGAAGGCAAACCCGCGCCTGATATCTTTATCAAAGCCGCTGAGATACTCAAGGTGAAACCAGAACACTGCATTGGCATCGAAGACGCCTATGCTGGTATAGAAAGCATCAAAGCGGCTGGTATGACGGCATATGGCATCGGTAGCAAAGAAGTCCTTACGAACTGCGAACACGTCTTTTACAACTTAATAGAACTAAAATCCTCCATCACCATTTAAGTCAAAAAGGGGCAATCGGTAAAATCCCGAATTGACCACTGAAAACAATAAAAATGGA
>CAYLNI010000098.1:10355-10916 GCA_964384705.1 uncultured Fusibacter sp. | reverse complement strand
GGCCAGCAGCATTAAGACTAAAAGATCCAGTTATATCAGAACTCGTCGTTCTAGACACTATCGATTTATCTCCAGAAATGAGAGCGCTTGAAAACGTTACGTTGTTATCAGTTGCGCCTGTGTTTTCAGAAGCGATACGCAGAATCTTCAACAATGACTCTGTAAGCACGATGTTCGAGTAATGATTTTTGTGAATTGTAAGTTTTAAGTTTATTTTAAGGTTCATAAGTTAAGATTGAAACGCTTAGTACAACATTGTTGACAAGCGTTTTTTTTGATATAATCGTATGGACAATTGCACGGTAAAGGAGTGATGACATGTATGTTATCGTGGGTCTTGGCAATCCAGGAAAAAAGTACGATTTAACCAGACATAACGTTGGATTTGAAGCAATTGATCGCTTAAGCAATCAATATAATATCAGTGTCAATAAAATCAAGTACAAAGCACTCATAGGCGAGGGAACGATTGGCGGAGAGAAGGTTGTGCTCGTAAAGCCTCAGACTTATATGAATTTAAGCGGCGAGACGGTGATGGGCATTTGCAAATTTTACCAATTA
>CAYLNI010000098.1:7248-10331 GCA_964384705.1 uncultured Fusibacter sp. | reverse complement strand
CTCATTGTGATCTATGATGACGTGGATACGGATTTTGCAAAATTGCGCATTCGGAAGAAAGGCAGTGCTGGCACGCATAATGGCATGAGAAGCATTATTTATTTGCTTCAAAAAGATGATTTCCCTAGAATTCGAATCGGAATAGGCAAGTCGAGCCATCTCCAACTAGCGGATTATGTACTTCAGAGATTTACAAAGGATGAAATGATCGAGATGAACGAAACCATAAATCGAGCAGCAGATGCGGTCAAATGCATTATAGAGTTCGGTACGGATCACGCGATGAACCGATTCAATGGTTAGAGAGGCACATATGTTTAATTTGCTCTTAAATTTATTTGAACATTCTGTTGAAGTTCAAGCGTTAAGCAAAAGCATCGGGGAGAGAATCAGCCCAATTTTGGTGCATGGTTCTGACCATCAAGTGATGAAGTGGATCGCGCAACGCCTTTCAATAGCTCATGAGAGGTCAACCGTCTTGTTTTTTGAAGATGAACACAAAGCGAAACTCGCGGCTGAGGAAGTCGAAGACGCGATTTATTTGCCGAGCCGTGAAATCATATGGTTCGATTCATATGCCCATTCCAATCAAGTGGCTATAGAGCGGGTAGAGGCTTTGCTAACAGCAACTTCAAGAGAACGTGCACTCATATTTACTTCAATTAACAACTTGACTTATCGTTATCCTAAAAGTGAGCAGTTAGTAGGAAGAGAGCTCGTGTTAAACATGAATACGGAATTACCGCTTTCGCAACTACAGGAAACGCTGTATGCATTCGGATACGAACGCGTTGAAATTGTTGAATCAAAAGGACAATACAGCATAAGAGGCGGGATCCTCGATATTTTCTCTACCATGTATGAAACGCCCTATCGAATTGAGTTTTTTGGTGATGAAGTTGATTCAATCAGAGATTTTGATATCGAATCTCAAAAATCCCTTAGCAAATTTGAAGCCTTCACGATTTATCCATGTCGAGAAATCGTCATCGATGCTATTCAGATAGAAGCGGCGATTGTGAAACTCAAATCGCTTAAATCAAAATACAAATTGCAAAAGCGCGAGAAAATCGAGGAGATGATAGAACATCTCAGCGAACGCGTCTTTGTTGACGGAATCGATAAATATTTTCCGCTTTTTTTTGAACAGTCAGAAACCCTCCTCGATTATTTTGACGATCCAATGGTCTTTCTCATGGGCAATAATCAATGTGTTCAAAGAGTGATTCAATATTATGAAGAGTATAAACGCCAATTTGCTGACTATTTGGAGAGAGGCGAAGTTATTCCAGAGCAATTTGAACGTATCTATGGTTTTGAAACGATCAAGGCAGAGCTTTCTTTGCATCAAGTTGTGCTCAGTGAATTGCTTATGAAGCATACTGACGGCTTCACACCCAATCAGATTATCAAGCTATCTTCTAGAGAGATGAGCAAATATTATGGTAAATTCGATCAGATTGCACTGGATATTCGAAAGTGGAAGCTCAAAGGCTATCATGTCCTTGTAGCATTTAGTAGCAGCGATCGTCTGACTCGATTTTTAAGCACGATGGAAAGCTTTGAACTCGCTGTTAATTCAGAGGAAGGCTTTGAGCGCGTCATGAGTGGCCAAGCAATTGCAATACTACATCCCATTCAAGCTGGCTTTTATTTTGACACGTTTAAAGCTGTCGTACTGACTGAGACAGAGCTCTTTGGAGAAGGTAAAAAAGTCAGTAGAAAGAAACCAGCACAAGGCAAAGTGATAAAGGCATTTTCTGAACTTGCAGTTGGCGACTATGTCGTACACGAAAATCACGGTGTTGGACAGTACCTAGGCGTTGAACAAATGAAGATTGATCAGACGCGGAAGGACTTTTTGAAACTCAAATATGCTCAAGATGATTACTTGTACATTCCAGTTGAGAGTGCTGGCCTCGTTCAGAAGTACATGGGTACAGACAAAGAAAAACTCAAGCTCAATAGACTTGGTGGCACGGAATGGAAGAAGACAAAAATTCGGGCAAAAAAAGCGATCGATGATATGACCGATGAGCTTATAGAGCTCTATGCAAACAGACGTCTAAAAAAAGGTTTTGCCTTTATGGAAGACAACGAATGGCAAAGAGAATTTGAAGCATTATTTCCTTATCAAGAAACAAAGGATCAGCTCAAATGTATTGATGAAATCAAAGCGGACATGGAAAAACCACAACCTATGGAACGTCTCCTTTGTGGTGATGTAGGCTATGGTAAAACAGAGGTTGCCATTCGCGCCGCTTTTAAAGCTGTTTTGAGCTCAAAACAAGTCGCAATTTTAGTGCCAACGACGATTTTGGCGCAGCAACATTATAACAACATCGTTGAACGATTTTCGAAGTATCCAGCCAATGTTCAAATGATATCGAGATTTAGAACAAAAAAAGAACAAGACAAAATCATCAAAGATTTAAAATCAGGTGTTGTCGATGTCGTTATAGGCACACATCGTATTTTATCAAATGACGTCGTCTTTAAAGATTTAGGGTTACTTGTCATCGATGAAGAGCAACGTTTTGGCGTCAAGCACAAAGAAAAGATCAAACAGTTAAAAGAAAACATCGACGTCTTGACTTTAACAGCAACGCCGATTCCTAGAACGCTTCACATGTCCATGATAGGCATTCGGGATATGAGTGTCATTGAAGATCCACCTGAGGACCGTTATCCGATTCAGACGTATGTGGTGGAGTACGATGAACATTTGGTGAAAGAGGCAATCGCAAGAGAGATCGAGCGCGGCGGGCAAGTATATTTTGTACACAATAGAATCGCTGACATTGATCGCGTAGCTGCTAAGCTTCAGGAACTGGTTCCAGAGGCGATTGTTCACTATGCGCATGGTCAAATGCATGAGCATCAGCTAGAGAAGTTGATGGTTGAATTTATGAATAATTCGTTCAATGTCCTCGTTTCAACGACCATCATCGAAACGGGACTTGATATATCAAATGTCAATACGATTATCATCAACGATGGTGACCGATTTGGCTTATCACAACTTTACCAATTGCGTGGCCGTGTTGGCAGAAGCAATCGTCTGGCGTACTGTTACATTTTCT
>CAYLNI010000098.1:5868-7224 GCA_964384705.1 uncultured Fusibacter sp. | reverse complement strand
ACATTTTCTATCAGGAAAACAAAGTGCTCAACGAAGTCGCTGAAAAGCGTTTAAAAGCGATCAAAGAGTTCACAGAACTTGGAGCAGGCTTCAAAATTGCCATGAGAGATTTGGAAATCAGAGGCGCAGGCAATGTCCTTGGTACAGAGCAACATGGCTATATGGAAGCGATCGGTTATGATCTTTATTGCAAGTTGATGGAAGAAAGCATGATGTCAAAAAAAGGCGAAGTGATCAAACTGAAGCCGCAAGCTAAAATTGATATCGCTGTCAATGCATTTATCCCAGAGACGTATATCAGCAATCACCAACTCAAAATTGAGATCTATAAGAAAATTGCAGCAATTGAAACCCGTGAAGATGTGAATATGATCTATGAAGAAATCGAAGACAGATTTGGTACTGTACCTGTATCTGTTGGCAATTTAATTACGATTGCCTACATCAAAGCGCTTTGTGAGATGATGTCCATCGAAGAAGTTTCTGAAGATACACGGGATTTTATATTGAAATTCAGTTCTGACTATGCCATCAGCCCACTGTTTATCAGCCAAGTCCTCGCTTACGATTCGAAAAATGTTTCGTTTTTTGCTGGTAATCCAGCCGTCTTACGCGTTAAAATTACAAACAGATTAAGAAAAAAAGAAGAACAATTAACAATGCTTGAAAAGTATGTTGAAAAAATATATAGTTTTCATAGTGACTATTTAAATATATAAGGAAATTGCATAATTCCAAATTGTATGAATTTCATTTATCAAAACGGCTTGTTTGAGTAATTGTCAATTTCGATAAACGGAATTTTGCAACTTAAAAGGTAATTATGCAATTTCCATAAATAAATAGTGAAATTTGCAATTTCCAGTTATAATAGATGTTGAATGTAAAAAAGAGAATGTGTCTTTGTTTGCCAAGAGCAAGCAAATAGTGCGCAGATGAATTAAAGGGAGAGATAATATGTCTAATTTCAAAAGAGTAACAGCATTACTTTTAGTTATGCTTATGGTCGTTTTAACAGGTTGCGGCGCAAAAGGCGGAGATGACGCAACAACAGAAGGTGTCAGCAAAGCTGACAAAGAGAATGCTGTTGCAGTCGTAAATAGTGAAGTGGTGGATATCGATACGTACAATATCTATTATGCAATGTATGAAACGGCTTATAAACAATATTATGGCGATGAAATTTTGGGTCAAGAGTTTGAAGGCGTTAAATTTGCGGACGTTTTAAGAAAAGATATCCTTGAAATGCTCGTTCAAGATTCATTGATTAAATCTTATGTGTTATCTACGGGTTACACGATTAGTGACGAATTATTCAAAACTAAATTCGACGAACTTAAGACAATGCTCGAAGAA
>CAYLNI010000098.1:5549-5846 GCA_964384705.1 uncultured Fusibacter sp. | reverse complement strand
CGATACAATAGGCGTTACAGATGCATTCCTTGAAAAGCAAGTTCAAGGTAGCATTTTAATGGAAGAGTTCACAAAAACAGTTAACACGATGATCGATGCTGAAACTGCTAAACTTGACGAACTATACGCAAGTGAAACGGTTCAAGTGAAAGCAAGACATATTCTCGTCGAAGACGAAGCGACTGCTAAAGAAGTTAAAGCGAAACTCGATGCAGGCGAAGATTTTGCTGAGTTAGTCACGCAGTATTCTAAAGATACTGGTTCTGTGAGTGCGGGTGGCGATTTAGGTTACTTTGC
>CAYLNI010000098.1:0-5535 GCA_964384705.1 uncultured Fusibacter sp. | reverse complement strand
ATGGTTGCTGAGTTTGAAGAAGTTGCATTCACAAGCCCAATCGGAACAGTTAGCGAACCTGTACAATCATCTTTCGGATATCACATCATAAACGTTGAAGATGCACAAACGGTTAATCAGTTAATCGAAAGTGGCGAAGATGAAGCAGTTATCAATGACTTTAAGCAACAAATCAAAGAAGGCTTATACACTGAATATTACACACTTAAAGTGGAAGAGCTAAAAGCTGCTGCGACAATCGAAACATTTATTGAAAAAGTGACGCCTAAAACAGAAGAGTAATAAACGCAATATCACAATAAAAGAAAGTCACGGAGGTCAGTCTAGTACTGGCCTCTTTACAATAGGAGAATCGTATGTCAAATAAAACGGTACAGAGCAGCTCAGATTCATTTGTTAAAGGGGCGTTTATACTTGGTTTGTCTGGAATATTCGTCAAAATAATCGGCGCATTTTTCAGAATTCCTTTGGCCAATTTGCTTGGACCTGAAGGCATGAGTTATTATCAAAGTGCCTATCCAATCTATAATTTTTTCATTGTATTGGCTACTGCGGGTCTGCCAACAGCTCTAGCGAAGATTATTTCTGAACAGAGAGCTTTAGGCGACTATAGAAATCTAAATAGAACGTTTAAGTCCGGCATGATTCTCATGACCACAGTGGGTTTACTCGGTACTTTATTTATGTACTTTGGAGCGGAGATTATCGTCGACGGCATCAACAATCCAAAGGCTGTCTTTGCATTTAAGGCGCTAGCACCTGCTATTGTCATTGTTTCTGTTATGGCGGTTTTTAGAGGCTTCTTCCAAGGTTTCCAACATATGAAGCCCTTTGCATCGTCACAGATCTATGAACAATTCGCGAGAGTTACTGTAGGATATGGATTGGCACTTTTGTTTTTGAGCAGTGGTACTGAATTTGCTTCGGCCGGTGCGACGTTTGGTGCAACAACAGGTGCGATTGCAGGACTTATTGTCATCTATTTTATGTATCGAAAATTTAGGAAACAAAATGATGAGGCGTTTTCTCAACAGATGACAGGTGACCTCATTCCAAAACGTCTAGTGATTAAGCGAATTGTCATGATCGCAATACCAATTACATTAGGTGCAGCTGTCATGCCACTTATGAATACAATTGATGTTATGTTGGTTATGAATCGATTAGCCGACATAGGCATGGGCGAGCAAGCGAATGATCTATATGGTATGCTCAGCGGCTATGCAGCGACGTTAGTCAATCTACCAACAGTAGTGACTTCAGCAATTCAAATAAGCATCGTACCAGCTGTTGCGACACTATTTGTTCAACAGCAAGCAATGGCTTTAAGTCGTACGATACAGAACGGCATTCGAATGACTTTGATTATCAGTTTACCTGCTACAGCTGGTCTCGTTCTACTCGCCAGACCGATCATGGAACTTCTGTATCCAAGCCAAGTGCAGTTCGCCCAAACAACGGGAAACATTTTATCGATTCTTGGCTTTGGTGTGATATTCTTAGGCTTATTCCAAGTGACGACTGGTATTCTCCAGGGCTTAAGCATGCAAAATCGACCAGCTTTCAACTTGATGATTGGTGCAACTTTAAAAGTTGTTTTGACTTATATTTTAGTTGGAATACCGAGCATTAATATCTATGGTGCTGCTATCTCAACACTTGTCGCATACGGGTTAGCAACAGTACTCAACCTGCAAACGATGAGAAAGCATGCCAATATTACTTTCGAACTAAAATCTGTTTTACTAAAGCCGATGATTGCTGTATTGACTATGAGCATCGTTGTCGTTGCAAGTTATCAAGTTTCTTTGCTTGTGATGTCTGGAAAGCTTGCGACAGTTGTCGCGATTGGACTAGGAATGATTGCATACTTTATCATGTTGTTTAAGACAAAGACTCTTACAGATGAAGATTACGCGATGATGCCTGGAGGCTCAAAACTCAAAAAACTCAATGATAAATTTTTTAAATAGACGGATATTTTAGAGAGGAAACGATTGCCATGAGCAACAAAATGATAACTATTGTAGGTATGGGGCCGGGTGGTGATGCTTACCTCACCATGGAAGCATTTAAAACCTTGACACAATCAGGAAATGTATACTTGAGAACGGACCGTCATCCAGTTGTTGAACACCTTGTTCAAAATGGCATGACCTATACCTCTTTTGATTCTTATTACGATGCGTTTGAGACATTTGATGAAGTTTATCAAGCGGTTGCAGATAAGATACTTGCTCTATCTGAGTTGGAATCGGTCATTTATGCCGTTCCTGGCAACCCATTTGTCGCAGAAAAATCTGTTGCGCTTATACTTGAAGGGTTAAAAGGACCAGTAAAGATCATTCATGGAACGAGTTTTATTGATGCCATTGTAACTGCTCTGAGATATGATCCGGTAGCAGGATTTGTTATTCTTGATGCACTTAATATTGAAAACGAACGAATTAATGCAAGAAAAGATCATCTCTTTATTCAAGTCTACGATCAAATGACGGCTTCAATGCTCAAATTGGCACTTATGGAAATATGGGGCGATGATCATATTGCCACGATCGTCAAGGGGGCTGGTATTCCTGATGAAGAAGTTATTGTATCAGTGCCACTATATGAACTTGATCATCACGCAGAGCATTTTAATCATCTTACTAGCGTCTTTGTGCCAGCTGGAATGCCTATGAAGCATGAGCTATATGAACTTGAAACAATTATGCGCAAGTTGAGATCTGAAGAAGGCTGCCCATGGGACCGAGAACAAACACATGAGAGTTTGGCACCCTATTTGATCGAGGAAGCATACGAAGTCAAAGATGCGATCGTCAAAAATGACGATGAAAGTTTGGTCGATGAATTGGGCGATGTGCTACTTCAAGTCGTATTCCATGCCACCATTGGTGAAGAAGATGGCTATTTTGAGTTTGGGGATATCATAAAAAATATTTGTGAAAAAATGATCAGACGACATCCACATGTCTTTGGAAATGTATCCGTTTCTAATTCTGAAGAAGTCCTAGTCAACTGGCAAGCTATAAAAGATGAGGAAAAATCGAACAAGAGTATATCAGAGAGTATGAATTCTGTGACTTATAGTTTGCCAAGTTTGATACGCGCTCAAAAAGTGCAAAAAAAAGCAGCTGATGTCGGGTTTGATTGGGAAAGTGCAGATCATGCTTTTGAGAAAGTTATCGAAGAAGTCGAAGAGCTTAGAAATGCAATGCTTTCAGGCAATCATGCCTCAGTACGAGAAGAGCTCGGCGACTTGTTGTTAATACTATCGAACATCGCACGGTTACTAGGTTTGGACGCTGAACAAACCCTTGCGGAAGCGACAGAAAAGTTCATTGACAGATTCGCATATATAGAGCAAAAGTTGGAAAAAGATGGATTAAAGCCTAGTGCTGTGCTACTAGAACGCATGGAGGCACTTTGGCAAGCTTCAAAAAAACGTCCTGAATTATAAAAAAAATAACAAAATGTCTTGTAAAAGTTGAAATTTCAACGTATACTAATAATAGTTAAAACTACTTAATAATTTGAGGAGGTTATATTGTGAATAAAGCTGAATTAGTAGCTAGTATGGCTGAAAAATCTGGTTTAACTAAAAAAGATGCTGAATTGGCATTGAATGCTTTCATGAAAAGCGTTGAAGAAGAACTTGCTAAAAGCGGTAAAGTTCAATTAGTTGGATTTGGTACTTTCGATGTTAGAGAAAGAAAAGAAAGAACTGGAAGAAACCCAAGAAATCCTAATATCCCTGCATCTAAAGCACCTGTTTTCAAAGCAGGTAAGGCTTTAAAAGAAACTGTAAACGAATAATTAAAATATGAGAAAAAGCAGCTTTGCTGCTTTTTCTTGATTTAACGATGCAAATCGGATAAGTGTCTTTCAGAGGTGACAGATGAGAATTGATAAATATTTAAAAAATGCAAGATTGATTAAGAGAAGAACGATAGCTAAAGAAGCATGTGACCAAGGTCGAATTCTCGTGGACGATAAAGTGGCAAAACCTGGTACAGAAGTCGCTGTAGGCGATGTTGTTCAGATACGTTTTGGCAATAAGGCGACTGTGATTCGCATCACTGCGTTAGATGAACACGTCACTAAAGAGGATTCAAAATTGCTCTATGAGGTCGTCTCGGAAACGGAATAGCTAAGGTTGGTAATGCATATGAAAAAGATGAAACGCAAGTTTTTTAAGCGCAATAGAGTTACGATTCTCATTATCCTGATTATTTTAGGATATTATGCGTATAATATGTATCAAACAGATCTAAAGCTTAAAGAATATAAAGAAACACAAGCTGAATTAAGATCTGAAATCGAATCGCTGGAGCGTGATATCAATCGTCTGGCTGATGAATATGCCTATTCGCAGACACCTGAAGCCGTCGAGAAAATCGCCCGTGAAAAACTTAAAATGGTTAAACCCAACGAAATTATCTACCTGATCAAAGGTGAAGCATCAGAAGGGAATTAATATGAGAGTAGCGTGTATCGATATTGGAACCAATTCAATTAGATTATTATTGACGAATTATGACGGCAAGTTGTTTTCAGAAGTTTCAAAATCGCTTCAAATGACAAGGCTTGGCAAAGGTGTCAATGAGACCAAGCTTTTAGCAACTGATCGCATGGCGGATTCTGTCGAAGTAATAGCAGCATATTGTGAAGCTGCAAAAGAATATGGGGCAGAAAGCGTATATCTTATGGCGACGAGTGCCGTAAGAGATTCGACCAATGCTCAAGATTTCATAAACCAAGTTTATGAAAAAACAGGTCATACAATTGATGTGATATCAGGTGATATTGAAGCAAGGGTAGGCTTTATGGGCGTGTTAGCTGGTAGTGAGAACCCATCTCAAACGGCTCTAGTGATTGACATTGGTGGCGGTTCTACAGAGCTCATAGTGGGTGATTCTACAGGAATTCATTATGCGAAGAGTTTAAATATCGGTGCGGTGCGTATGACAGGAGCTTATATTCATTCTGATCCCGTTCAGGCTTCAGAATCTCATGCTGTTTTGTCATTTGTTCGTGAACAAGTCAACACCATAATCCATGAACTTAAAGCGCGTTCTATTGATGTCGTAATTGGCATTGGTGGTACTGCGACAACTTATGCCACAATGCAACATGAAGTGACCACATATTCTCGCGACAAGGTACATCGATTAAAGGTTACTTTGGATGATTTGATGGCACTCAATTCGCGCTTAGAATCAGCCACTGTAGAAGAACGCAAACATTTTCCGGGTCTTGAAGAAAAACGTGCTGATATCATCTATGCAGGTGGCTTAATTATGCAGGTTATTATGGAATCGTTGGGGATTTTATCTTTCTCAGTAAGTGATTATGATAATCTCGAAGGATTTATTGTGTACAAATGGCAAGAGGAACATAAATAAACATAATTTGATTCATAAAACCAGTTGACAACATAACGATATTCCTGTAATATTATTTTTGTTGCAACACATACGCGGTCCAGTAGTTCAGTTGGTTAGAACGCTAGCCTGTCACGCTAGAGGTCGACGG
>CAYLNI010000097.1:10511-10924 GCA_964384705.1 uncultured Fusibacter sp. | reverse complement strand
ATCGTATCAGAATATAACCCCTTTCACAACGGTCACGCCTATCAGGTTCAAAAATCAATACAAGATCTGGATGCTGACGGCGTGATTGCGATCATGAGCGGCAATTTTGTTCAACGTGGATTTCCAGCGATTCAAGATAAATGGCTTCGTGCAGAAATGGCTGTAAAAGCTGGGGTAAACCTCGTCATCGAGCTTCCGACGTATTACGCGACTTCAAGCGCAGAGAACTTTGCCAGAGGCGCAGTATCCCTTCTCGAAGCAACTGGTGTCGTCACACATCTCTCCTTTGGTTCTGAGTTTGATGATCTGGACTGCTTAAATCAAATTGCCGATGCACTCATCAATCCAACGCAAGTTTTTGAAGATACCTTGAGAAGCGCACTAGATAAAGGTCTTTCCTATCCAAGTGCGAG
>CAYLNI010000097.1:9124-10393 GCA_964384705.1 uncultured Fusibacter sp. | reverse complement strand
AAAGCACTCAAACAACAGGACAGTTCTATAAAACCATTTCTCGTCAAGCGCATGGGAAAAGGCTATCATGATCTGGCGCTGGACATTGTTGAAGAGGCACCCTATGTAAGCGCAACTGCTATTCGAGAAGCATATTTTGCATCTGACACTTCAGGCGATTTGTCGACACATAAAGTCAATTTAGAGGCATATATGCCAAAAAAGGCTGCTAAAGCAATGCTTGACAGCCCCTATTGTGCGGTAAGAATTGAGGATTATGAGAAATTGATCCTATATGAACTCAGAAAATCAACACCTGCTGCCCTTTCAAAACTTAGAGAAGTATCAGAAGGTCTTGAAAACAAGTTGGCTGAAGCATCACTTAAAAGCACCGATTATGCACAGCTTCTGGATGCTATAAAATCCAAGCGATATGCGATGACACGCATCAATCGAATCTTGCTAAACGTCCTTCTCGGTATTGAGCAAGAGACCTTCGATCTTCAAACACAAGGCTATCTACGGGTATTAGCCTTTGATGTAACTGGACAAAAAATAATACGGGCAATCAAGAAAAATGGGTATCTACCTATGATAACCAACATCAACAAACATTCCGACTTATTAAAGACTAGTCCCCTGCTCAGTTTGGATGTTAAAGCGACAAATATCTATCACTTAGCTCAAAAGGATCCAAAGCTTCAAGTCGGTGGACGCGATTTTATTCAAAAGCCGTTTCAGCTAATTTAGGAAATTGCATAATTCCAATTTTGAGATATTTCTCACGTGAAAACAAAAATTAATAAATGGAGGAACCCAACCTATGAAACAAGTATTGGACAAAGGCTACGTGCGTTTAGTGGACCACATGGGAAGCGATTTATCAGTAGTTAATTCAGCACGCGTCAGCTATAACAAAGCAACGTCGGAACTTAGACCAGAAGATGAAAAACTCATTAAATTCCTTGCAAATAACGACCATACCAGCCCATTTAGACATGCTACCATGCAATTCGAAATCTATGCGCCACTTATGGTTGCAAGGCAGTGGTGGAAATATATCATCGGTTCCTCACATCAAGACCCTTTCACCGCATGGAATGAATCCAGCCGCCGTTATGTGACGGAAGAAATCGAGTTCTATATCCCATCTCAAGATGCATGGCGCAGCAAACCAGAAAATTCAAAGCAAGGCAGTGGGCCAAATTTGGATGAAAAAATTGGCAGCGAAGCTGTAAAACGTCTCCTTGATCAAATTGATGAAGGTATGAAAAACTACAATTGGGCGAC
>CAYLNI010000097.1:6853-9024 GCA_964384705.1 uncultured Fusibacter sp. | reverse complement strand
TAAAACGTCTCCTTGATCAAATTGATGAAGGTATGAAAAACTACAATTGGGCGACAGAACAAGCTCGACTTTTCTTGCCAAGCGCCTATGGCTTGATGGTTCGTTGGTATTGGACCGCAAGCTTACAGGGTGTCTCCCACTTTTTGAACCAACGTTCTGAAGCACACGCACAACTTGAAATTCAAGAGTATGCACAAGCAGTAAAGGAACTTGCATCGGAACATTTTCCCGTTTCTTTAAAAGATTTACTGCACGACTAGTCTAATACAATTCATGTATTTCGCACTTAACATTAGAGAACCTATTATGTCATATGAATTTTCTGCGATTCAAAAATTCGGATAGCTTGCTGAGGCGTCGCCTCCATAGACAACTTTGCATAGGTTTCAATAGCTTTTGCGTCACGCATGCCATGGTGCATCGTTACTGGACCTTTGATACACCCACCGCGACATGCCATCCCTTCGATAAAATCCGCTTTTAAACGATTGAATTTTAATAGTTTTAGGGCTTTGTCACATTCGTGAATACCGTCACAGGTTTCAAAGGTAAGCGCTTCTATTGAAACGGGTTCAGAAGGTTGACCACTCAAATAACCTTGTACGGAAGCAGTCAATCCACCAGTTGCAGCAAATTTTCGACCATAATAAGAAGCGTTATCGAGCGGCAAAGGTTCAAGTGTATCCAACTGAATGCCTTTTGCATCGATGAGAGCAGCAAGCTCCTCAAACGTCAAGACATAGTCTGTATCGGAACCCGTTTGTTTTTCAACTTTTTTGGCGATACAAGGCCCGATGAAGACGACCGTCGCCTCTGGATCGATGTGTTTGATCAGTCGTGCCGTTGCAGTCATAGGTGACACTGTCTTTGAAATGTGTTTTGATAGCTCGGGATATTTTTTATGCACGTAGTCGACAAAACTTGGACAACAAGAGCTCGTCAGCACTTCACCAAGTGCTTTCATTTCAAGAAGTTCTTCGGCTTCGTGTTTAGTGACGAGATCCGCACCGAGGGCCACTTCAACGACATCCTTAAAGCCCAGCTTCTTGATGCCTGCTATGACATTGCCAAGTGGTACAAAGTCAAATTGCGTTGCAAACGCAGGTGCGACCATAGCATAGACACGCTTATTGACTTCACTGAGTACATCAATTACAGGTATGATTTCCGACTTTTCTTGAATCGCACCAAATGGACATTGATAAACACATGCACCACAAGATATACAGCGGTCATAATCTATGACCGCTTTTTTTCTATGGTCAATTTGAATGGCATTTGTTGGGCACTCTCTTTTACAGGGTCTCATGACATCTGCGATGGCATTGTACGGACAGTTTTCTTTGCATTTGCCACATTCAATGCACGTTTCGTGATCGATGATGGCGCGTCCTTTAACGACTTTTATTGCATCCACAGGACAAACGCCGATACAACGATGTGCAAGGCATCCCCTGCAGGTTTCCGTGACGACATAACGATCAACTGGACATTGGTCACAAGCTGACTCAAGAACTTCAATAACGCCTGGACAATGCTTCGTGCCACCAAGTGCCATTTTGACGCGATCTGCTGTTATCGCACGTTCATGAAAAATGCAACAGCGGTACCTTTCTTCTGGACCAGGATTGATCAGCACAGGCAAGTGTGCGATGTTTTCAGTTAGTGTGCCTTCAAAAGCGTATTTTGCCACTTGGGTTAAAACGATGCTCTTGATCATTTGAACTTGGTTTTCGTATTTTCTCATATAATCACCTTTGGTCTGTGAAAGGCCTTTTCAATTTAGTCGATATTTAGCGATATTTAGTCGGTATAGATTATTTTGACAAATTTCCCCATGTTGCTGAGTTCTCTCTCTATCTCTTTTATAATGTTGATTTTTATGCTTAGATCCTTTGGAAATTCAGGATTTTGATGTGCTGGATTGATCGCTCTTCCAACCCAAAATTGAATGTGTGTGGTTTCTTCGACGAACAGTTTAAGCAGTTTCGTGACACCGTCATGCTTGTTGAAAATTGGTTCTTCACAGCTATGATTCATACTGGTAAGCCGATTGAGAACCATTTTGAGCGTCAATACCCCTTCCGTTACAAGATCAATGCCCTTTATCGTTGCAGTAGGCGGCACAGAGCGGTCAATATATTTTAGGTCTGTGATGATTTCGCGACCCA
>CAYLNI010000097.1:284-6783 GCA_964384705.1 uncultured Fusibacter sp. | reverse complement strand
ATAAAATTTCGAATCACTTTTTCATCTTTTGTATAGTCATCAGGTGGTCCTGTAAAGATCTGAGCGATCTCAGGCGTCCTAACGCGAACGGTAACGACAGTCGCATCATCACCTGGTTTGCCATCGTATAGATTGTTACACGTTTCCAACAATCTTCGATTCAACTTTTCAGCAGACTTGATTGTCTGCTCTTCCAAAAATGCCCCCACATTGGGCCACTCCCAGCCGTGGTTGAGCATGACGCCAACCCCGGCATGAATGACGCCATCGGAACAAAGCGTGATTTCATCATCAACCTCCAGTTTCAGCTCAGTGATCCAAACGTCTTTATCGTCTGATTTAAAGCACGTTTTTTTAGGTGCTATCAGTTTATTACCTCGAATGATAAACGCCGGAGGATTGTCATACTCGATGAGCCTTGCGTTGAGCGCGTCATCGATGTCCAAGATTGTAAACGTCGAATACGCGATGTTTCGTACGCTACATATTGGTAAGGTACTTGTGATGGTTTCGATCGTCTCTTTAAGATCAGCACCTTGCTGCAGCATGGTAATCATGATTTTGCTCGTCAAAGTCGCTAAGATATTGGCTTTTACACCACTTCCCAATCCATCGGCCAAAACGATGATCGTCCGTTTATCACTTTTCACGATTTCAACTTTGTCACCACAGAGCTCTTCATTGAATTTATTGATGGAATGTGCTGCGATATCGATAAATGGCACATCAATCACCTCCATTTGTCAAAACGAGTTTTTTGAGTTTGTTGAGTCCCATTTTCGTCTCTGCTGTGGTTTCACCAAGAATACTTGCTATCTCCTGAGCGATTCGCATTTGTTTGTCTATGACTTCTTGACATGTGATAAGCGTTTCAGCTTTTACGCGTTCTAACTCTTCTTTGCTGTTTTCATATTCTGTGATATCGGTGAGAATCACCACGTAGATCTTGCCATTATTCAATTTGACAACATTGGTATAAAATGTGCGTAAGATAGAAGGCAAATAGATTTTTTTACTGTGGTGTGTTGAATCACCTGTCACAATCTCTTCAAAGATCGGATCGTCAACCAATGCGGCGATTGGCCAATGCGTCAACTTGATCTTCGTGGCATTCAATAGTTTATTAAACGAAGGATTGACTTCCTGAATTCTAAGTGCGCTATCTAATATACATATGGCATTCGGACTGTTTTCAAAGATGATGCTTTGAAGGCTCTCCGCTTTTCTTCTCAGTGTGTCGAGGCACATGTTGACGTCGGACAAATCCCTTGAAATAGCTACCGCTTTATCATAGCAGGTTGAGTAGCCACACGCACCGCAGTTCAGTTGATCTTTTTCAGTGTATTTTTCCATTTGAATCAGTATTTCCGATATTTGATTATCGTTGATCGGTGGAAATCCAGTGCTTTTAGGTGGAAAGTTTCTGTGCAAATCACTTGGCGCAACGCGACAAGGTTCGAAAGCCTTTGCATCTGCACCGTCGCTGTTTGCATGGGTCGTCATCAAACTCATGCGTTTAAATAAATTCGGCGCATCATCTGGCATATCCGGTCCATTGAGACAACTTCCAGAGCAAATATTGAGTTCGGCACAAAAACCTGTGATATCACCATCATCAACGGCTTGCAGGAACGTTTCACAAGCTTCGATGCCATCTACGTGAACATAAGTATAGTCTGAATTGATACGCGTCTTCATGTCACCTCGCCATAAGCTACCACCAAGTGGATAAGCTCTGCCTCTTCTAGTTGACGGCGTTTCAAACCCAAAAGGTTCCAACGACTCAAAATGGATGTGTTCCTCCTCCAGCCATTTGGTCAATTCTTTAAATGTGATCACCGCGTCGATGCTGTCCGGCATATCGACCGCTTCCGCTTTTTTCGCGAGACATGGCCCGATGAATACGACAAACGCATCACTACCATATCTTTTTTTTATGTCATAACCATGGGCAACCATAGGAGAGACGACTGGTATGACAGAATCAAGTGCCTTTTTGTAATAGCGCTGGATTAGATAATTACTTGATGGGCAGCAACTTGTAATGATATTGTCATGCTTACCTTCTGAGATGACTTTTTCGTATTCAAGTGAAACGATTTCAGCACCACGTGCTGTTTCTTCAACGGCGTGAAAACCCAGTTTTTTAAGTGCCATTACAATCTGGCCGGAGCTATTGAGATTGAACACACCTGCAAATGATGGTGCAAGGGACGCGACGACTTTTCTCTTTTGATGGATCGCGCGTTTTACGGATGATAAGTCTAAATGTATTTTGAGCGCACCTGGTGGGCAATTCATCTGGCAGACACCACATTTGATGCATAAGTCGTCGATGATGTGTCTGCTATGTTTTGTAAAAGCTATGGCCTTGGTTGGGCAGACGCGAAGACATTTGAAACATTCATCACATTTGTTGTGATCAAATTCAATGAACTTCATGAGTCCAACCTCCCATGCATACGCTTCATAAATGTGTCAGCTGTCTCGGGACGAATCGAAAAGATCTCGCTACCTTCCACTTGAACCGACACTGCTTCAGAGCATTTTCCAAGGCAAAATGCGGATTTGAGCTCGATTTGGTCATGAAGATTATTGGTTTCAATATAGGTTTGGCAGTTCTTGATAACATCGTAAGAACCTTTTAAGTGACACGCACTTCCAATACAAATTTTAATTTCCATAATTACCTCCTGTCTCTACTTGTTAATGTTATCACAATGAACACAAAAAAACAATTTGGTTAACAGCAATCATATAATATGAATATGACTTAAATCAGACGGAATATTACAACCACGTAACATTTGAAATTTCACAAAAGTAAGTTTTTACCTATAATAACAATATAATGATAAGTTGTTTCTGTATCGAAACAATTATCTCTATTTTGTAACACTTTGCCCTAGCAATAGCCATATAGAAATGCTTTTATTGTTAATATTTTAACCACTACATCTTTTGGACATGAAAAAAGACAGACAATATGTCTGCCTTCCTAAATTCTATATCATTTGCCTTACTTAAATGGATTTTACTTGAATTCTTCGAGTTCTTCTATATTTTCCTTGATCGTATGTAGAATCTTAGAAATGTTCAGTTCAACGCGCTTCATGACTTCTTCAGCATAATCGTATGAACCATTTCGGATGCCTTCCGCTTTGTTCTCGGCGTCTAATAACAGTTCTTGTGCCTTCGTTCTCGCTTGTCTCATGATTTCACTTTCACTGATGAGTTCTTTTGCACGATTAGTTGCACTGATGAGAATCTCAGTCTCCTGCGCTTTTGCGGTCTCAATGATTCTCAGTTCTTCATGCCTTGCATTGTTCACGAGTTCATCGGCAATGTTGTTTGCTTCTTCTAGTATTTGACTCTTTTGTGATTTGATGAAACGTACCTGCTGATACTCATCAGGTAAAAGCATATTTATGTCTTTTATGATGCTCAATAGCTCTTGTCTGTCGGCTAAAATCTTTCCAGTTAGCGGCACCGTCGGTGACGATTCTAATTTGTCCTCAAATTCTTCTAGAAGCTCAAGTACTCTAAGTTCAACTTCTTGTTTTTTAGTCCCGCTCATATTTGCCTCCCAATTTAGATTCAACTGCCATTTTTACTTCTTCTGTTACAAAATCTGAAATGTCTCCGTTAAAGCTCGCCACTTCTTTGACGATGCTTGAGCTTAAATACATATATTCCGTTCGCGTCATGATAAAGACTGTCTCGATATCGCTACAAAGCTTTCTATTGACACTGGCCATTTGAAATTCAGCTTCAAAATCCGAAATGGCACGTAAACCCTTGACGAGCACTTTAATATCCCGTTCGATTAAATAATCTATCAATAACCCTTCATGACTATCGACGACGACATTTTCGAGATGCTTTGTCGCATCCACTAAAAGCGCCATGCGCTCACCCACATCAAACATCGGTTTTTTATTTTTATTGAACATCACTGCAACGATGACTTTGTCAAATATCTTGCAGGATCTTTCGATAATGTCTATATGTCCAAGTGTCACTGGATCAAAGCTACCTGGATACACTGCTATGTTCATAGAAGCCTCCTAAATACTGTTACCCCAATTTTACCATATTTTTTTGTTTTTAACGACTCAAAATATGCATTGCAAGGTAAAATGTCAGTATCGCTTATATCGTGCTCTGCGATGACTAAGCCATTTTCATTTAAGAGGTCGCCTTTTGCGATGAGATCGAGGCATTTTCGGATATCGCCCTTCAGATAGGGCGGGTCCATCATGACGAGATCGAATTTTTTGCCACTTTGTGCTTCCAGACTTTTATAGACGTCTTGGAACAGCAAAGTCGCACGATCTATGAGTTTTGTCTTGTTCAAGTTTGAAGTGATGATAGGTTTTAACTGTGAATTGCCTTCCACAAAAATGACCGATTTCGCCCCACGACTGAGAAGTTCTATTCCAAGCGATCCTGAACCTGAAAATAAATCAAGGCAAACGGCGCCGCCAATCCTAGGATGTATCATGCTAAAAACGGCTTCTTTGACGCGATCAGTCGTCGGCCTCGTCTCAAGCCCTTCTAAAGTTTCAAGTTTGATGCCACGCGCACTGCCTGCGATTACACGCATTTGTTCACTTCCATTCTATTTATTATAATGTAAACCACTTTTCCAAATTGATGTTCTGTTTGTTGATGAGCTCTACATAAGCTTTATGATTCATATTGTACTCTTCTAAAATCATACGGATATGCTTTTGCACTTCCGCGATGACGTCTTTGTTTTTAATCAAGTTAGCCATTTTAAGTTCTGGGATACCGTGTTGTCTCAGACCAAAAATCTCACCTGGCCCACTGAGTTCGAGATCTTTTTCTGCGACTTCGAAGCCATCGTTCGAGCCGACCGATGTTTCAACGCGTTGCTTAGCAGTCGCTGACAGCTTTTCACTGAGTAAAAAGCAATAAGACTGTTCGTCTCCACGACCGACGCGTCCCCTGAGCTGATGAAGTTGTGAGAGGCCAAAACGCTCAGTATTCATGATGACCATAGTCGTCGCATTTGCGACATGGATACCGACTTCGATAACTGTGGTCGATACAAGAAGCGCAATTTCACCTGATTTAAAAGCGTGCATGACGGCATCCTTTTCAATCGCTTACATTTTACCATGGATTAAGCCAACTTTAAATGGTGCAAAACGACTAATCAACGTCTTGTAAATGGTTTCGGCGGCATTCAAATCCATCGTTTCAGATTCTTCGATCAAAGGACAAATTACGTAACCCTGTCTGCCCTCTTCCAGCTTCTGCTGGATAAAAGCGTACATTTCGGATACTTTGTCTGGCTTCACGAAATGGGTTTTGATGGGCTTCCTACCCTGTGGCATTTGATTGATCACCGATATGTCCATGTCGCCATATAGTATCAGTGAGAGCGTCCTAGGGATGGGTGTGGCCGACATGATCAGCGCATGTGGCTTTTCAGCCTTTTGTAGCGCCGATAATCTCTGGCGTATGCCGAATCGATGTTGCTCATCTGTAATGACGACGCCAAGACTTGAAAATTTGACATCGTCTTGAATCACGGCATGTGTGCCGATGATGACTTTAATGGTGCCATCCAGGATGGACGCTTTGATGCGTTTTTTTTCAGCTGTTGGGACACTCGATGTCAAAAGACAGCACGCGAACTCTGGAAAGAGCTTCACAAAATTTTCATAGTGCTGCTCAGCAAGCAGCGTCGTTGGTGCGAGCAGTATGCCCTGTTTGCCATTGAACACAGCTAACAAGAGTGTCAAGAATGCGATAATCGTCTTACCAGACCCTACATCGCCTTGTATCAACCGGTTCATGCTATAACCACTCTGCATATCCTCAAAGATATCGCGAAGCACAGACGTTTGTGCGTCAGTGAGTTCAAAAGGGATACGCTTTCTAATGTCGTCCATTTTTGAATCCACTACAAAGGGTTTCAAAAGCGGTTTGTGATAATTGCGTTTAAGCAAAATAAGTCTGAGCTGTAAGAAGAACAACTCATCATATACGATGCGCTTTTTTGCAGCGATGTAACCCTCTTTTGAAGTCGGAAAATGTATTTGATGCATCGCTTCTTCAAGTGGTATGATCCCCGCCATCACTCTCAGTGATTCTGGCAAAGTGTCTTCAATCTGATTGATCAAATAACTGAGCACTTGTTTGTGCACAGAGACGAGGTCGTGTTGTGAAATACCGAGGGTTGCATTGTAGACGGGAATGATCCCTAAAAACGATTTGTCGGCAACACGTGCATAATCTGGTTGAATCATTTTAAAAAGGGGACCACTCTTTTCCACTTTGCCAAAAAAGAAGTATGTTTCGCCTTCCACAAAATCAGCCACAAAAAACTTGGCAGAAAAAAATATGATTTCTCCAGTAAAGTACCCTTCAGACACGTCGAGTATCAACATCTCTTTCTTTGTCTTTTGAATATACTTCGTGCGCTTTTTGATGACACGCGCGGAAATGACACCCATCTCGTCTGTTG
>CAYLNI010000097.1:0-274 GCA_964384705.1 uncultured Fusibacter sp. | reverse complement strand
AATATCGGTGACATGCTTAACAACCCGGCGATCGATGTATCGTCTCGGAAAGTCATATAGGACATCGTCGAAGTTCCCAAGGCCTATTTTTTTTAATTTTTCAGCTTTTTTTTCTCCAACGCCTTTAAGTAGCGTCAATGGCTGTGCATACACCTGGTCACCTCAAAATTTAGTCGCTTATCATAAAAAAAGGCAAGTCTAGGCAAATTGTTCATTTGCAAGTCTTGCCTCTAGTCTATTTATTCAATCGAAAAGTCGTCATAATAAATGGGTT
>CAYLNI010000096.1:7508-11162 GCA_964384705.1 uncultured Fusibacter sp. | reverse complement strand
CAAGAAAAACAATACCGCTAGTTGACCAATGGTATCATGCGGAATTGTTTTCAATAGGATGTTTCGCACATCGACAATCACTATGAATGAGATGACAAAAAGTAGCAACGCATTTTTTTCACGGCGATCCTCGAGTGTATTTCTTATGAGTTTATAAAGAATGTAGATCGAAATCACCAGCTTGATATAGAATATGACTACAGCCATATGCACCTCGTTAGTTTATTTATATATCCACCGTTTTAGTAATAAATAAAGTTAAATAGTCCATAAGATTGACAATTTCCTCACGTTTCTTATCTCGAATGATTTGTACGACAGGACGCGTCTGAGCGTCTAGGTTTTCTTTTATGATAATGCCTACCTCGCCATTTGAGAGCTCAACGAGCGTTCCGACTGGGTAGATGTTCACGACTTTTAATAGGTGATAATAGATGTCTCGATCGAGTTCATAGATCGCTTCAGCTCGAATCGTTTCTAGTGCCTCGTCTGCATTGATTCTGCCTTTATAGGCGCGGTTAGAGGATATGGCGTTGAAAATGTCACAAAGTGTGACGATTCTTACATGAATTGGGATGTCATCACCGGAGAGCATATAAGGATAACCTGCGCCATTCAATTTTTCATGATGAAGCAAAACGATTTGTCTAGAAATCGGTGATATGAAATCGTTATCTTTCAATAGATCATAGCCCATCTGTACATGGTCTTTCACCTGTTTGATCTCATCATCACTGAGCGGTTCAACTTTGTTGAGGAGCTCAGCTGGTATTTGCATCTTTCCAATGTCATGCAAAATGGCTCCGACGCCTATTTTTTGAATAAACGTGTCATTGAGCTTCATGCTTTTTGCAACTAACATAGATAACACTGCAACTTCAGCACTGTGATTGTAAGTATACATATCGGTACCCATCAGTTCAGTCATGCAGTAAAGCGTATGTGGGTTGTCGTAGATGACGCGCATCATGTCGTCAACGACCTGCTTGATACTGTCGATGCTCTTGATGTTATAATTTGTGCCCTTGCGTTCAGCCAAATCCTTAAAAGCGTTTTTGACTGTCATAACGGATTGGATTTTAAGTGTGTCTGAAACGATATAAGTCGCTTCTAAACCTTCTGATAATTCATCTTCAATAAAAACACATTGAACATTTGCCTTTTTCAGACGTTCTATATAATTTTGAGTCAAGTTGACATCTTTTGCCAGCAAGAGCTGACATTTGTCATCATAGACGGGTTTACCTAAAATATCGCCAACTTCGACGTGTTCTAAACTTTTAAGTCTCAAAAGGACCTCCGATAGCTTGATAATATGATTATATCAAAAAATTTGTATTCAACAAAGTTTATCGGCAAGATGACATAATTACTTCATATTTCTTTACATAATAAATATTTTTGTATACAGTTCGACCAGTTTATCGCCAAAAATGGATACGATCCAAGCTGATAAAGCCATATATGGTGCAAAGGCAATTTCCGCTTTTCTAGAAAGAAATTTTCCGACAATCGCAAGGATCAGCACGAATAACAGAGCTCCAGCGGCCTGGGGCACTTGCAAGAAGGCCATGCCAGAATCCAAGGTAGGCACCTATCGCCCCCATGAAAATGACATCACCATATCCGAATGCCTCTTTTTTGTAATAGACTTTTGCTACAAAATAGATAGCAAGATAAAAGGCGAAGCCCGAAATGCCACCTAGGAGCATATCTAAAAGCTCTTTGCCATAAAACAGAGAAATTCCTGCAGCAAGCAAGCCACCGAGATAAATCGTGCCGGTAACGATGGTTTTTGTCTTGTGATCAATGCCACCTGTGATGATCAACAGCGTGGCAAACACAATCTCAGCAATCGGTCTATCAGAATAATTGAAAGCAGTGTATAAACTAATAACCGTCAAGCAAGAAATTACCACACTCATCGTTCGCGATATTTTCTCACCTTCAGAAAAGTAGCGAATTAAGCCAATATTGAATGCACTTAAAAATGCCGCAATCAGTAGGAAAATAAGGATATAATAGACTCGTCCCATGTATGACACTCCAGATTTTAAAAAAGGATTAAGATGATCATCTTAATCCTTTTTTATGAGTTTTTGTTACTTATAAAATACCATCATCATATAGGCGGCTTCAGCTTTCGTCAAATTGGCAGCTTTGTTCGTTGCACCCGCGGAGCGTGCAAATTTCTCTGTGAGCATCTTGCTTGATACTTCAGACCAGCTGACATTTCTTAAAAACATATTGCTGAGTACCACTTCAGTTTCAGCATATGTGATCGTGCCACTTGGATTGAACGCACCTTTTGCATCTAGTTTCATATAGCGCTTTCCGACCATATACTCAACGGCTTTTTTGTAATTGCCCAATGCGGATGCATCGGAGATTACAGGTGCAGTCGTCGTAAGTGGATTCGTAACGCCGATTTGATTGTAGATCATCTGAGCAAGTTGTGCTCTCGTAATCTTTGCATTTGGCGAATACGCTTGTGCATCTGAGATGATATCGCGTCTCATGAGCGTATAAATCTCTTTGTATGCCCAGTTGAATGTGATGTCGCTAACCGTTTTATACGTTTCGTCTATGAAGATCGCATACTCACCGCCAGCGTAAAAACCTGCTGGAATCGTGATGAAGATGCTACCATCAGTAAGCGTTGTGTACTGATAAACCCACTTGCCATTCAGCCATTGATAAACGCCAGCTCTCTCTGAGCCTTGATATTCAAAGCTGAGTGTGATTGGCTTCTTAAGCGTGACACTGCCTCTGTCATTTAAAACGTCAATTTTATACTTGCCACTAACAGGCGTCATTTTGCTCACTGCATTGCCGACATTAAACGTATTTTGTGTTTTAGATGCGCTTATATACGTCGGTTCGTATAGCGTTGCTGCAGGTATGAAAAGTGACATTGGCGTTCTCATTTCAGGAGATGCTGCCCCAAGGACAAAGTGGACATATTCTTCTTGGAATTCGATAAATGTCTCTGTCATAGCGATGATGTGCGCATTTTTATTGCGAATCTCAGCTTCGACATTTTTCAATTGATATGTTTCAATATAGCTGTTCATGAACCCTTCACGATGTCCTGACATAAAACCGCTTCTATAAGTCAAGGACTCGCGATCAAGAAAATAGCGACGTACGATAGAGCTTTCAGTTAAATAGGCATTGTATGCCTTTTCCCAATTGTCGAGTTTGCCCTGCGTGAAATCGATCATCGCAGAGAGTTGACCTTGAACGATACCGGCAGCCTCGCCATGCTCGTAAGCTTTTTCAACAGGTGTTATATACTCATCCATGTTGACAGCTCTATATGCCAAGTTATATGCCGTTTGAAAACTCGTTTTATAAGCGGCAATAAAAGCATTTTGATACGTCAAATTGTCATAATTGAGTGAGAAGCGCGTAACCAAAAGCGAATCTCCAGCCATTGCTGACAAATAATTGTTAACTTTGTTCGATCTAAAATCTGCTTTACCAGCTATATTGCCATCAAGTGTTCCAGCGACCGTACCATCAGTCGTTCCATTTTCCAGCGATGTTTCCGCTGCAAATACAAGGGATGACGATAGCATGGTCAATGCTAAAGCAAAGATGAGTAAAACTTTAAGGTGTTTTGTAGTTTTCATGTTATCCCCCCTCTCATAC
>CAYLNI010000096.1:4254-7498 GCA_964384705.1 uncultured Fusibacter sp. | reverse complement strand
AATATGATACTTGAAGTTGATCAAACAAGTATTTCCCAGCGAGCTTTTGATCGTAACCTTTACCTTCGATGTAGATTCTTTGAATCATACATGGGTATGTGATTTCAACAGGTAATGCCGCTTCTATTTCTTGCCACTTAGTGAAATCGACTGATTCCGTAAGCTCTACGCGATATTCTTTACCTTTTGAATCAATGATCACGACGCCTATTGCATGGTTGGATGCTTCATAAGCATAAACCCATAATCCTATCGTATCGGCTTGTCTGTCGATCATAACCGGATTTGTATCAAACACGACGTTTGCTTCACTGAGTTCACGGCCAGTAACGAAGTCGAAATTGACTTCAGTCGCAAATCCGCCAGCAATTTTCATCTTGCTTTTAGCAAGATAACCCGTGATGTCTTTGTTATTGCCAACAAAGAAGCTTGCACTATCCTCGAAGCCATAAATCTGGGACATTGGTCGGTAAACTGTACCTGTTCCACTACCTGTATCGGTTCCCGTACCTGTACCACTGCCATCTACGATGATTTCTCCTGGTAATGGTTCACCTGGGTAAGATTCATTTGGATCCGGCAATATCACTGTGCTGCCATCAGTAGACGCTTCCGTTGGTTGAACCGCTACGAAATTGTCGTATGGTGCAAATGGCCCCAATGATAAATCTCTCGTATTGAATTGGCTTGTGACGAGTTTTTTATATGGCACTGAATATGCTTCCACTGCTGGTATGCCATTGAATTCAAGTTGCATTTTTCCCACTAGACCTTTGTCGAGTTGATTCTGAATAACCATTTCTTTAACGACGATCTGTTTGTCAAATGTTCTCGTATTTCTTAAATAGCTCATTAAAGATTCATAATTGCCATCAAATGACAAGCTCGCCATCGTCTGCTTCAACTGTGATCCTTCAACGACGATATCAGAAAATGTCATATCGCTAAAGGTTAGCTCTGAGCCTTCGCCAAAACGCGTCACCAACATAAGAATTTCTTCTTGTGTCAATATGCCAAAGTATCTATCGGATGCTTCTGTAATCTGAGTTTCAAGTTCTTCTATGCGTTTATCTAAGTTGAACTCTGATGCGAGTTTCAATTCGATTTCGCTTTTTGCAGCCTCTTTCAGTGCCAGCTCTGTCTCAAGTGTTTCGATCTTTTCTTCTTGAGGAATGATGCCAAAGTAATAATAAGCAGCAAGGGCAGCAAATACAGCCAATAATATCAGTAAATTCCTATCGCGACGACTAATTTGCATACTGTCCCTCCCCTACGATGGTTGCATTGATCAAGAAGATGTAGTTCGAGTTATCTTCAGTGACTGAAGGGATGGTGACATCGGTAAATCCGCCACTATTTCTTAAATTGTAGGCGATTTGTGCGATGGCATAGTAGTTTGTAGAGTAACCTTTAAGTGTAAGGAATTCGTTGTTTGCATTGAAATCGGATATGAAAACGCCTTCTGGAACCTGTGCATTGACTTGGTCCATGAACATTTCGTCCAATTTATCTGTTTGCTCGATGCTCATAGCGACTGCGTTTAAGTCTGCATAAGCAAGTGTCAAAGCCGCTTCTTTATTCTGCTTGTCCGTGATCTCAGATACTTTTTTGATCGTCTCTTCCGAGTTGATATATTGATCCACTTCCGCAATATCCGCTTTAAGTGCTCTCGTCTGCATGATGAGATAGAATTGGTAATAGACGATCAATGCTAGGACCAATGCAGCCAAGAGGACAATCAATATATTTCGACTTTTTGGTTTTGCCTGAACCTTTAAATAGGGTTCAAAATAGTTAAAATCTCTCAAAGTGGGCCCCCCCTAACTTCTGATAAGTGCACCTAATGCGTTAACGTAAATAGATAGCTTACCAGGATCATTTTTTATATTTAACTCTAAGTTGTCAAATTGTGTTAAAACCTTCGTCGGCAATTCAAGCTTGTCTGCAAACAAATCAATCAAATCTATGAATTGTGAACCCCCACCATAGAGATAGACCTGATCAATTTTATTGGCTGAATTTCGACTCGTGTAATATTTGAATACTTTGTTGATCTCGTCGATGCACTCATCAAGGTAAGAAATCGTCTCAATATTCACCAGCGTTTCTAGCTCTGAGTTATGGACGTCCAACCCTGCTTGTGGATGAGATGTATCCACTTCAACCAAAATATCATCGGCATCTTGATTGAATTTTCGAAGCTCGACGACGCTTGTTCTCTTTTTACGCGTCTCCGCTTGCTTGGCATCTAGAGACAGATGACCGACGAGTATTTTGTCGAATTCTGAGCTTCCCAATTTTAATAGTCGGTTAAATTTGTAGCTCAAATTCTCCAAAATGGATATATCGATAATCTTGTTGCCAAAATCGATATAAGCGGTCGTTTGACCCGTCGCTTTAATCTCGCTATTGTGGCAGACTTGCACAAGTTTCTCAAGTGAATTGCTGTGCATGTCCATATAGACCGGGTTTAAACCGCAAGCGAGTAGAAGATCAAAATGGGATTTGACGACGTCTTTCGGCATCGCACCAAGTAAGATGCGATCTTTTGTCACATCACCTTCAACGACTTCTTCGATGATCTTATACTGCAAAATATAGCTGTTTACGTCTATCGGCAAATACTGGCTGACTTCATAGGCAATGAGGTCCATACGGTCTTCATCTGGCACGCGTTGGATGATCATCTCTCTCTTGATAATCTCAGTGCACTCTATCGATATAACCGTATCTTTTGTCGATACACGCGAGTTCTTAATGGCAGACTGAATCGCTGTTTTAAGCGCCAGTTCATCTTTGATATCACCATTTGAATAGACATTGTCAGGAATCTCGTGATGAAATAAAGCTGAGATCTTCAATTTGTCGTTAACAAGTTGTCCCTGAGCAAATTTGATGCTATGACTGCCTAAATCAATTGACAGCAATGGCCCCCGTCTTTTTTGTTTTCCTGCTTTCATAGTGCCCCCCTAAAATATTTCTTTAGTAACCGCTTCCTTGTCATGTGCATTGTCTAGCACGACTTCTTTATCTATTAAACGCTTCTTGTAAAGTGCAATCAGATAATCATCCATCGTCTGCATGCCTGTTTTTTGCCCAGTTTGAATAAACGTATACAGCTGATGAATTTTGTTCTCTCTAATCAGATTTCGAATCGCCGGTGTGACCATCATACTTTCCACGGCTGCAATACGCCCTTTTTCGCCACGTCGTGGCAATAATTTTTGTGCAAATACCGCCACGA
>CAYLNI010000096.1:2451-4119 GCA_964384705.1 uncultured Fusibacter sp. | reverse complement strand
GATCGCAATCGTCTCAAGGTCTCTCATTTCACCGACCATGATGACGTCTGGATCTTGACGAAGGCCTGCTCTAAGTGCATCTGTGAAGTTGTTGCAGTCCCTGCCGATCTCACGTTGTGTGATGATACATTGGTCATTTTTATGAATGTACTCAATTGGATCTTCGATCGTCAACACGTGGCGCTTCTTTTGACGGTTTATGGCATCAATAATCGCAGCTATCGTCGTCGATTTACCGCACCCGTGACGATGATCAATCCGGAATTGTATTGCGCGATTTTTTCTATCGACTCTGGTAAATGGAGATCTTGAATCGTTGGTACGATATCACTGATCGTCCTCGCGGCGATGCCGACACTTCCGCCATACTTGTAGATGTTGATACGATAGGCACTATGCCCAGGAATTCTGTATGAGATATCGATTTGACCGAATTCTTCAAACTCCTCATACCGTGCCTCTTTAATCATATGTTTAGCAAACGTTGCTGTGTCTTCATCTGTGACAATTTGCTCTCCCATTGGGATAAGTTCGCCATCAACTCTGATGGTTATTGGGTTATCCACTGCAAAGTGGACGTCGGAAGCACCCAAATCTTTTGCTTGCATTAGGATCTCGTCAATATGCATATTTTTCTCCGTTGTTCGTTTATTTAACCTGTCTAAAGCATACCCATAATTGTTCTGATTTCACAATTTTTTATTAATAATTATGGAAAATGAATAAAAAAAAAGCTGCAGAATAAACTGCAGCCGAACCATCATAGTATTTCTACCTTAGACTTCACGCTTTGCGCCTCACTCTTTCAAGTGGTTTGCCAATAATTACCTCTAAATTATAAATTTAGTGCTACGATAATTATAAGGCAAATACAAAGCGTTGTAAACCCCTTTAAGCTTGCGATTTCAAAGGTTTTAAGTGATTATTTTGAAAAGTTTTAGTTTTTTACGAAATAGACGATATTACCTGTACTTTCTGTCGCTGCATATATGTTATTTAGAAGTACTTTTGTGCTCAAAGTATAATCATTTTTTCCATCCAGTGAGTTACCACCTATCGTGTATGAGACAAAATATCGCTGTCCTTCTTTAGACAAACTAAATGAAACCGCATTAACAGATGCATACTTACCTGATAAAGTCGTTAAGTCAATCACGTTTGGGAACGGAACTGGATCAATAGCAGTCGATGATAAGATGATATCATCTACATTCCGAAGTGCAGTTGTCACATAATCAGAAGCCATCCTGACATCAAATTGGACCTGTGCAACCTTTTCACTTTTATTATAGGTATTTAAATTGTGCACAAAATAATTGGAAACCGCAGTAATAACGATTCCTAAAATCGCCAATACAATGAGCAATTCAATTAATGTGAATCCATTGGCCTTTTTATTTATTTTTGCTCGTTTCATCGTATCACCAACTTTATAGTTTATTTGCCTGTGATTGCTCTGTAAGTCTCGCCAGATAAAGTATTCACAGTTGTCCATGTTGAGAAGTCCGTCGATTTCGCCATTGTGGCATTGCCTATCGCAAACACAGCATCTGTACCAGTTAAGAATGTGGCACCTATATAATTTGTCGTCCCAAAAGTAGTCGCAGACCAAGTTTGGCCCATATCAACCGAGGTCATGATTAGTCCGTTGTTACCAACGACTATCAT
>CAYLNI010000096.1:1318-2441 GCA_964384705.1 uncultured Fusibacter sp. | reverse complement strand
CAAGTAGTATTCGATACAGTTCAAGTTGCTAACTGTTGTCAAAACTTTCTTCGTCCAAGTAATCGCATCTGTGGAATAATACATGGCACCAGAATTTCCAATCACATAATAGATTGGTGTTGTTCCATTGTCAAAAGCAAATACGTCATTAAATGCCGTCTCACCTGTGATAGCAACATTTGTCCATGTTATGCCATCACTTGAATAATACACTTTGTTCGTATTGCCAACCGCTAGTATTTTACCGGATTCCGCGACCGAAATGCCTTTTAATGGTGTTCCAATACTCGGAAGATCTACTGCCCATGAATCTCCAGTAAACGACGATCTAACAATCCCAGTATCATTAACAGAAAAAAACTTCTTATAAAAATTTGACCATGTCACATCGTTGATTGCAATATCGCTACCTGTATTAACCACAGTCATCCCTTGATATTCACTACTTAATAGATACTTACCTTCAGAGCCAGCGACGAGATATCTCTTATCACCATAAGCTACAGCATTTGGGGTTCCAAATGAAATTGTCGATGTGATTGTATACGCTTTATGCCAGTTCATGCCATTTTCAGAGACATAAATTGAGTTGTTGCTCGCTGCAATTAAGTTCGGCATATAAACGGAATACTTCGCACGAACCACTTCATCAGGCAGTCCTGTCCGAGCGGTATAAACCCTTATGGCATAATCACTTTCCGAATTGACCAAGTTTTTTGTAATTTCAAATGAAAAATGCGTCGCATCTACATAATTGATTGTATTAATACTCTCAATAAGTGTACCAGTACGTGTTAAAACTTGAACTTTTGTAGCTGCAGTAAAGTTGGTGTTCGTTCCAGCGACTGTGACGGTAAAAGGAACTGCTGTGCCTTCAAAATGAACGTTTGGTGTCACTACTATCATCGGCAAAATCGGGATAAACGCTTCAAGTTCCGAAGTTTTATTCCTGAAGAATTTTGAGGCATCTATAAACCCACCCTCTATAACAAACGTATTGGCACCAAAATTGACAGTTAGAGGGTTGAAAGTTACCGAACCGCCACTTGCAATTTTTGTATCAATATCCTCTTGCGCTAAATTATAAGCTACCCCTTTATCCCCTGCGCCATAAATACCTATA
>CAYLNI010000096.1:0-1301 GCA_964384705.1 uncultured Fusibacter sp. | reverse complement strand
CCAGTAAACATGCTTAAAAAAGCAACCATAATGATTCCGAAGATTGCAAGTGCTAAGATCACTTCCACGAGCGACATACCGCTGAGTCTTTTTGCTTTATACATGCAACTACCCCCTAAAACGTTTGTATTAATCAATCCATTTGTAACCGGTATATGTTATTCCGACATTAGAAGTATTCAAATTAGAATAGTTGGCCATCAATGGATTATGCGCCACATTGACATGATTTGTGATCGTCACATTGTTGCCTACCAAACCACCAAAAATCAAACCACTCGTTTGTGCATTGTTCCAAATGATATCTGAATCTGGTGCATATATAAATACATTGTTCTGAGCGCCATTGCCTGAAAGTTTGACGGTATGTACCCCTTTAACATAAATATACAGCATTGTATGATCGGCGACATTGAAAATCGCATTGGTTTCAATGTTAATATCCCCTTCAACATAGAGGTGTACGACGACATTCGGTTTACTGCCAACTGGTGTCACACCAGTTGTATCCACAACGTTGATTAATTCGTTTTTCAGATCTATTCCAGTTGTATAATAATTGTATTCATTGATACCATCAGTTGTCGATTTAGGTACATGACCACTTACTGGTAGAGTTAACGGATTATCAATTATTCCGAACTGTTGATTGATTTCACTTGTAGGTGGTATTTCAACTTCAGGTAACATTATCAATGCATTTTCAGTAGCACTGCCATAGTTTACGTGTCCAGCCAGTGTAATATTACCATTGATGGTTGCAATTCCGCCTGTTATCGTCGTACCAGAACCAGCACTATTTGGACTTGTGATATTATTCTTAGCTACAATGGCATAGTTATACAAGCCACCAACGCCTGTACTTGTCTTATACACGTTTAGTTTTGCATTTTGCGTTGTATTTTTATATGTCGCCGTCGAAACGACGTTGATCACATTTGAATTGAGAGGATCTTGAGCGACATTGACCGTAAAAGAACCACCACCAACACTGGTATTTGCAACTGATGTACCAACAATGTTTTTTGCATCACCATGGTTGTCAAGTACCATGTATTCTGCAATCGATTGTGCACCAGATCTTGCAATGTAGTATGCTTGCAGTTTATCTTCTTGTTTGATTGCAAATTTGTTCTCAGCCAAGCTCATATTTAGCACTACCGTCCCTAAAATCATCAGGACTAATGTGACAACCAAAGTTATGACTAAAACTGAACCACCCTCTTTTGTGAATTCTCTTTTCACGGAAAAAGCCTCCTTTGCTTACATACTTAAATAAATAATAAAAGACAGTTTTATTA
>CAYLNI010000095.1:4667-11239 GCA_964384705.1 uncultured Fusibacter sp. | reverse complement strand
AGTAAATCTCAGTAATCTATTTGTACGCTTTTTTTTTTTTTTTTTTCATTTAAATATTAAAATTTGAATTAAGCTATTTCTCATTTCACGAAAACCGCTTAGTTATAATAACACCATTTTTTTTTGCCGTCAACCCTTATGTCAAAAGAAAAACTATTCTGACTATTCAGGCTTGCAAGTCGCTGTAGATGTGCGCATTTAAGAACCAGTCAACTTTATTGAAACGCAAAAAAACCTCCAGATCAATCGATTTTAATACGCAATCGATTTCACTGGAGGTTTAGCATCTTAATTATGCTTAATATAACTTAACTATTTCACTTGCTCAAGACCAATGTTAAACGCTTTAACATTGATATCGATGAATTTTTCTTTAACCGTTTCTTTAATGACTTCGTTCCAGTCGACGATATTCTCAAGGCCAAGTGCCTTTACAAGTGCGCCAACGATAATGACGTTCATCGTTTTGATATTGCCAAGACCTTCTGCCAATTCAGCCGCTTTAAAAACAGTTGTGTTAACTTTGCTTGAAATGTCTTCAATAACGCCCTGTGGATAGTTTGCAGCGCCAGATAAAATCACTGCTGAAGGAATCTCGTATTCGTTGATGATCGCACGACCATCAGGCTTGATAAAATCAATCCATCTTGGTGTCTCCATCGTTTCAAAAGAAACGAGAACGTCCGCTTGACCTTTTCCGATAATTGGTGAGTAAACCTTTTCACCGTATCTTACTTGAGTGGTTACGCTACCACCACGTTGTGCCATACCGTGAACTTCACTCATTTTTACATCATAACCTGATTTAATTAAACCAATTGAAAGAATTTTCGATGCTAATATGATCCCTTGACCACCTACACCGCACAAGAGTATGTTTTTAACGTCTGACATATTATTTACCTACCCTTTCTATCGCTTTAAAAGGACATGCTTGAAGGCAGACTTCACAGCCAACACACATATACTTGTCGATTTTTGCTTTTTTTGTCGTGTTATCGAAGCTGATTGCTGGGCAACCTGTTTTCGTACATACTCTACAGCCTCTGCATGCCTCTTCAATGACGTGGCATTGTTTTTTGTTTGCTAAATCGAACTCTTTGATATCCGCTTCAGTGAAGTTTTTAAGAACACAAGGCCATCTCGTGATGATGACAGATGGGCCATCGTAAGCAAAACAGGACTCAAGCGCTGCATCTACTTCTGCAAGGTTCAATGGATTGACAAGTTCAATGTGTTCGATACCAATTGACTTAACAAGAGCTGGAATGTCAATGATATTTGCTGGATCGCCTTGAAGTGTATAACCAGTACCTGGATTTTCTTGGTGGCCTGTCATACCAGTAATTCTGTTATCTAAGATAACAGATACTGTATTGCCTCTATTGTAAGCGACATTGATAAGCGAGTTAACGCCTGTGTGGAAGAATGTCGAATCGCCAATAACTGCTACGACACGTTTGTCTATACCGTTTTTAGCAAATGCCTTTGATGCACCATGTCCCATAGAAATAGAAGCACCCATACAGATAACTGAATCTGTTGCGTTTAATGGCTCTGCGGAACCAAGTGTATAACAGCCGATATCACCAGTGATGACGACGTTTTTCTTTTTGCTGAGTTGGAAGAAGAATCCACGGTGAGGGCAGCCAGCACAGAGTGTCGGTGGACGACCTACGATTTGTGTTTGATCGGCATGAACCGTTTCAAGCTCAATACCGAGCAATGCTTTGGCGACGATATCTGGATTGAGTTCGCCAATTCTAGAAATTTTTTCTTTTCCGTTACATGGAATGCCAGCTGCTTTCATTTGCTCTTCGATAAATGGTTCAAGTTCTTCTATGACGTAAAGCATATCTACTTCACTTGCAAATTCACGGATTTTGTCCATTGGGAGTGGGAATGTAAAGCCTAATTTGAGGTATGACGCATCATCGCCAAATACTTCGCGTGCATAAGTGTAAGCAACGCCTGATGTGACAATACCGATTTTTTTATTGCCCCATTCAATGCGATTGAGTGGTGTTTCATTTGAAAATGCTTCCATTCTGACGAGTTTGTCTTCAACAATTGGATGCAACATTTTTGCATGAGCAGGTGCTGCAATGAATTTTTGTGGTTGTTTTTTATATGGAATAATATCGAAATGCTTTCTCTCGCCTTGTTCAACCAAGCCCTTTGAGTGACATACTCTCGTCGTCATTCTGAAAAGAACAGGGACGTCAAAACGCTCTGAAATCTCAAAAGCTTCTTTTACATAGTCCAAAGATTCTTGCGAATCACTTGGCTCAAGCATAGCGATTTTCGCAAATTTTGCATAATAACGGTTGTCTTGCTCATTTTGTGAACTATGGCAACCTGGATCATCAGCTGATACAAGGACAAGACCACCAGTAATACCCGTATAACCTATTGTGAAAAGTGGATCCGCAGCAACGTTGACACCAACGTGTTTCATCGCGGCAATCGTTCTTGCGCCTGCCATTGATGCACCGATAACCGTTTCAAGCGCAACTTTCTCATTTGGTGCCCATTCAGCGATCATGTCTTCTTTGTACTCGATCATGTTCTCTAATATTTCAGTACTTGGTGTTCCAGGATAAGCACATGCAAACGTCACACCTGCTTCATAGGCACCTCTTGCTACCGCTTCATTACCCGTCAATAATACCTTCATTAAACGCACTCCTTATTCGTATTTCTAATCATTTAGTTTCGCCATTTTACTTGCTTGTTTGATATGATGAAATGACACTTCCTAATGCTATGGAATATAATTTGGCTTCATAACTGTCTGCTCTTGAAACGAGGACAACAGGCACTTTCGCACCCATGATGATTCCAGCGGATTCTGCTCCAGCAAGGTAAGTCAATGTTTTACCAATACCGTTGCCTACTTCTATAGTTGGTACCATAAGAATATCTACGTCGCCAGCAATTTCGCTTTCAAACTTTTTCACAACAGCAGACTCTTTTGATACAGCCAAGTCAAGGGCTAATGGGCCTTCAACGATGACATCGCTACCAAAAGCTCCAGTTCTACTAAGATCTTGTAGCTTCCTAGCATCAACAGTTGTCGGCATTTTTTCGTTTACTTTTTCTTTCGCTGCAATGCAAGCAACTTTAACGACTTCATTGCCCATCGCACGACATACATCGATTGCATTTTCTGTGATTTTGATTTTTTCTTCATAAGTTGGTTCAATATTCATACCACCATCAGTCAAGTAGATGAGCTTATGATAATGTGGGACTTCGTAAATCATGACATGGCTGAGTAAACGATCTGTTCTCAATCCAATTTCTTTATCAAGTACCGCTTTCAAAAGAATGGCAGTATCAATGAGACCTTTCATCAAGAAGTCACCTTTACCATCTGAAACGAGTTTCACTGAAAATTTTGCAGCTTCTGCCAGATCGACGATGTCGATGATTTCATAATCATCTATCTTTAAATGGTCTCTTTCAGCTATTCTGAGAATCTCTTGTTTGTCACCAACTAAAATTGGAACAATCAAGTTTTCCTCTGCTGCTTTACAAATGGCACCAAGAACATCTTCATCATGTGCCGCAGCTACGACGAGTCGCATTGTTTTCCCTTTTTTCGCAACTTCTACTAATTCATCCAATTTTTTAATCATTCGCATCACCTTTATACTTTTTTTAGATGTGTTCAACAAAAATTTTAACTCTTTTCATTTTACTATATAAATTTAAACCCTTCAACATATTTTATAAACAAAAGAACACCTAGATGTAATGAAATTACTTCTAGGCGTTCTTAGAGTGCTAATTGGTGTGTTTATCATTTATCAATTATTATTTCTTAATTCAACTTGCTGTCAATTTGTGCGAGCCACATTTGGACAACCTCATCCTCTGGAGAGATTGCATAGGCGCGATTAAACAAGTCTCTTGCTGCTTTGTCATCCCCTTTATAATAATGAACGATGCCAAGGTTGCAAATGAGTTCTGCATTTTCAGGTGAGATACGCATTGCTTCCTTATAATATTTTTCTGCTTCAACATAATCGCCAAGCGCAATCAGACAAACACCAATTTCATTCATCGTCTGAATATGACCTGTATTTAAGTTCATGACTTTGAGAAAATAGCCAAGAGCATCTTCGTATTGTTCAAGCATTCGGTAGCCGACTCCGATAAAGAATAGAAGGTTCCACCATTCATCGTGCATTTCTTCAATGGATTTTAAAAGCTCCAACCCTTCAGTTACACGTCCTGCCAAGATGAGTTCATACCCTTTTTCATAAGTCGCCTTGTCTTTCACGCGGCCTAGTCCCATGACCATTTCTTCTTTCATGGTTTCAGGCAAATCATATTTAAAAGCGATCATCCAATTGTGTTCTGCCAACTGGAAATTTTCATCATTATAATGAGAAAAACCAAGACTGAAATATGCAAAGGCAAAATGCTCATCTAGTTCAATACAAGCTTCATAACAGTATTTCGCCAATTTCTTGAGCTCTGGTCTTTCTTCTTTTTCGCTAAAATCATCAAAGCATCTACCTAAGTTATAAAGTGCATCGATGTTTTTTTCATCGATATTAAGTACCGCGTTGAAGTAGAGAATTGCATTTGCATACTGTTTTTCTTCTGCCAAACGCAAAGCATCATGCAAAATACTTCGCGTAATGTTCTCATCGATTGACTTTAATAGGTCTATATAAAACTTCGTGAACGGCAATTTGTTATCCGCACCAACAACGTAAACGAGTCCTTTTAGTATTGCTACAACAGGGATTTTGTCAATATCACCCTGTTTTATTTTATCTGACAAATCGGATATGTACACTGGCAATAGAACTTTTTCTGGCACTTCAATATCTTTTAGATTCAATGTGTGATTGTCCTTGAGTTCAATGAAGACGACATCGTCCAAGAACCTCTTCAGTAATTTGTTTTGTACGTCTCTAAACGCTTTTTGCATGTTATTTACCTATTCCCTATTACTTATTCTTGTTTCTTACTCCAACATCCTTCTGATGTTCTTATCGATAATTTTACGTTTAAACAAATCAAAATAATCAAACTCGTCCGATCGAATGACGTCTATTGATAAATCATCCGCAACCGTGATATGGATATCTTCGATATACTCATTGGAAAGCTTTATACCATCGCAAGCGACGATGACCTTTCTCTTGTGCGCTTTGATGATATTGATATCAAGCACCGTATGGATTGGCACAATCATCGTTGAACTCATTGGTCTATTGACGCTGTTATCGTTCGGGGTAAGTGGTGTAATTTGATAAACGGGGATATCTGAATGTACAACCGCACCACCCGCCCATATTGCATAACCTGTCGCGCCCATTGGTGTCGAGATAATCAAACCATCACCTGTAAAATAATTGAATGGTTTGGTATTAAGATATACTTTTGCCTCCATCAATTTTGGTTCTACGTGTTTGATGGTGATCTCATTGAATGCAAATTCCGTGTAGACATCACCGCTAAGGGTTTTTGTATTGACCATTAGAAGTGGATACGAATTGATTCGATAATTTTTCTTGTCTAATACATCAAATATTTTTTCCAAATTGTCCGGCATAATTGTCGTTAAAAAACCTAAAGTTCCTGTATCTATACCGACATAGGGTTTCTTTAAATGCTTATATTTTCTTATTGCACTTAGCATCGTGCCATCACCACCGATGACGATGATCACATCTGGATTTTCACTTACGAGCTGTTTGCCATGGGATTCAAGCAACTCAACGAGTTGTTTTTTTACTTTCATCGAGTCAGCCTTGATGTTGTGATGAATTAATATTCTGTTCATAGAACCTCCTCAGCAATTTGAATTACAAGAATTTTTCAGTATCTATCGAAACTAGCTTTACAGCGTGGCTATCATGATAATTGAACATAATGACACTTAATTTTAACAGTGATTGTTCATCAACATCCTTGTAACCGTTTTTAATTAAAGCCATTATATCATATTTAAGAGTTATAAATGTGACGTTTTTCAGAAGATGCTTTCCCGATTCTGTTGCATGTTCACCAAAATGCATCGCAACAAATGCGTTGTCTTTCAGTATCTCTACACGCTTGCTGTTGAAATTTGGTATCTCAATATAATTAAATAAATCACGTTGGCCTTTCAACTTTGCAAAATAATAGTCAACTTTCAGCAAATCTTTGAAAAGGTCGCTGTCGCCATAGATGGATTCGTAGTATTCATAAAGTATTTCATAAAGTCTAAAGGTTCCAATTGGCGATGAAAAGTAATCTTTTTCATTATAATAATGACTCATCTTCACAAAAAATGAGCTTGGTGACATATTCATTTTAAGCATAAAATAATTGAGTGCATGTTTGAATTTTCCGGAATTCGGATAATACTCAACCAGAGTTTCAATGTCTTTTAAAGTTGACAACTCAGCAAAAGAAATATAATGATTACATAATACTTCATATGGTGCTTCATTTCTTATTTTATAGCCATGCTGTGAAATTTCTTGTGAAAGAAGAGTGCCTTTTAAAATCTTTAAAAAGCCAAGCTGAAGCTGTTCAGCACCTATTTCATAAACGTCGTCAAAGGA
>CAYLNI010000095.1:3573-4630 GCA_964384705.1 uncultured Fusibacter sp. | reverse complement strand
TCCACATGAATATGGATACCGCCCATTTCAATCAACCTTTGGCACACTTGCTTCAACTTATCAAACTCAATTGGCCGATGAATCGCATACATCGTTGGTTGATAAGTCGTTTGTATCCCAATTTCAAATTGGAATAATCCAGGTCTTGCATTTCTGAGGATCTTAAAATAATCTTCATCTAATAAAGTAGCCGTTATTTCAAAGTGAAAATTCGTTATACCGTTGTCGTTTTCAACCAAGAATTTCAGTATAGGAAGTGCATGTTTCTTATTCGCATTGAAAGTGCGATCGACAAACTTAACTTGACTCACTTTATTTTCAAGAAAGAATGTCATATCGGATTTAAAGCGTTCATATCCAAGGTATCGTACCCCTTGTGACGCCGAAGATAGGCAGTACGAACAACTATAAGGACATCCCCTTGCGCTTTCATAGTAGATAATTCTATTTTCAAACGTTTCAAGTGAGTCATAAGGAAAAGGAATCACATCTAGTGGTTCAATTAGTTGCATTGGTTGATTTACAATTATCTCAATATCTTGACCCTTTCTCAGTCGATAAGCAATGCCATTCGTCTTTTCAAAGCCTTGATCATCACAACTGTTAGCCATGTTTTCGAGAAGCTGTCCAAAAATCTTTTCACCTTCACCAAAAATGATTGCATCCAAGAACGGATGATTTAATAGCTGCTCCTTAGCGTTATATGTGACTTCTGGTCCACCAAATACGATTTTTGTCGTTTGATTGATCTTAGAAAAATTTGAAAACAATAGAACAAGAGGCTCAATATTCCAAATGTAAGCGGATGCAAAAATATGTGTATAAGCACCTTTTGAAATATCTCTCAGTACGCTGTCCATATCGTTGTTAATCGTATATTCCTTGACTTCTAAAGTGATTTCAGGTGATTGATGATAGGTCTCATAATATTTTTTAAGCGATTGAATCGCTAAATTTGTATGGATGAATTTTGAATTAAGTGACATGAGTAGTACTTTCATAAAAGCTCCTTTTATTAAATCGTGCAGTAAAATATATGAAATAGTATAACACGACT
>CAYLNI010000095.1:0-3553 GCA_964384705.1 uncultured Fusibacter sp. | reverse complement strand
CGTGGAATTCTTTAATTCAGTGATGGTTATATAACCATTTTATGCTATACTAAAGGTGTATAACTAAAGGAAGATTGTGATCTTCATCGAGAGGAGTCTTATGAGAATACTTCATTTTGAATACAGTGATTTTTTTAGACGCGTCGTGCATGATATGGCCTTAAGACTTGGATACGATTATGTTGGCACAAGCAATGGCGAGGATTTATTCAAACTATTGGCAAAACACGATATCAACGTTATCTTTACAGGTATGGAACTAAGTGATATGGATGCTGAGCACCTCATTTCAAATATTAAAGCATCAAAATATATCGATATGCCGATCGTCATTTTGACTTCAAGTGAAATTTCAGACATTCATAAGCGTTTAAAAAGCATTGAGTTCAATGATTTCATCATGAAAGAAAACTTAACGATACAAACCTTTAAAAAATGTATTTCTAGATTTGAGCAAGTAGAATAAAAAACAAAGTGCAGCGACCATTTCAATTGGGTCACTGCACTTTTTAGTTATCCATATGATTATTTACATTTGTTCTGGTGCTTCCAAACATACTAAGTTAAGGGCATTTTCCAGAACGATTTTCACAGCCTTAACAAGTGCAACTCTAGCCGCTTGAATGCTTTCATTCTCAACGAGAATGGCGTTGTCGTGATAAAATCGATTGAATCCTTGCGCTAACTCAACTGCGAAACGAGCTACAGTATGCGGTTCATAGTTTTTATGCGCCAATGTTACAATCTCATTGAATTTTGAAAGTGTTCGAATGACATCCTTTGATGCCTCATCCGTTAGAACAGAGTAAACTGGTTGTGCATCGGTTGCTTCCACTTTTTTAAGGACACTGCACGCACGAGCATGTGTATATTGTACATATGGTCCCGTTTCCCCTTCAAATGACAATGTTTTGTCTAAAGAGAACGCATAATCCTTTGTACGAGATGTATAAAGTTCTTGGAACACAACTGCGCCAATACCGATTTGTTTCGCAACTTGAGCTTTATCCGGAAGATTTGGATTTTTTTCATTAATGATTTCAAGTGTTTGTTCAACAGCCTTATCTAAAACATCTTCCAAGAAGACGACATTGCCTTTTCGCGTTGAAAGCGCACCCTCTTCAAGAGATACCATGCCAAACTCGACATGAACACAATCTTTATACCATTCATAACCCATCAATTCGACAATTTTGATCCATTGTTGAAAGTGAAGTTTCTGAGCACTACCAACGACGTAGATATTTTTATCAAAGTTGTAAGTGTCTTTTCTGTATTTAGCCGCTGCTAGATCACGTGTAAGGTACAGTGACGAACCATCTTTTTTAGTGATCAATGCTGGCGTCAAGCCATAAGGTTCTAAGTCGACAATCTCAGCCCCTTCGGATTTTTGTACGATTTTTTTATCTCTTAACAATTGAACAATTTCTGGCATTTTATCAGAGTAAAAACTTTCACCCGCATAGGAGTCAAACGTGACACCAAGCTTTTCATAGACTCTGTTGAAGACTTTTAAGGACATATCCTTGAATAAAGTCCATAATTCTGTCGCTTCAGCATCGCCATTTTCAAGTTTGGTAAACCAATTTCTCGCCTCATCCTCTAGTGCTGGATTCTCCTCAGCTGCTTGATGAAACTGAACGTATATCTTGAGCAGTTCAGGAATAGGATCCGCTTCAATGACTTCTTTGTTGCCCCACAACTTATAGGCAACGATCAATTTGCCAAATTGAGTTCCATAATCACCTAAATGATTGATCGCAACGGTATCATAACCGAGGAATTTATAAATTCTATGAAGTGACTCGCCTATCATCGTGCTTCTAATATGTCCCATATGGAAAGGTTTTGCTATGTTGACAGAAGAATATTCGATAATCGTCTTTTTGCCTTTGCCAAGATCGGATGAACCATATTTATCTTTTTTCTCAAGAACTTCTTCGATGACATTTTGTGCAAAACGCTCCGCGTTGACAGTGAAATTTAAAAAACCAGCTATGGCTTCGACTTTATCGAATAACATATCATTTTGAACTTCCAGTGCAAGTCCCTCGGCTATTATGTTTGGCGATTTTTTAAACGCTTTTGCCAACTTGAAGCACGGAAATGCATAATCACCCATCTCTGTATTTTTGGGATGTTCGACTAAAGTCAATATTTCATCATATGTCATAGTCTCGATTTTGTCTGCCAATATTTTTGCGATTTCTACTTTGTAATTGATCATATATGCCTCCTCAAAAAATTAAAAATCGCCTCTTAAACATATAAGAGACGAAAATTTCCGCGATACCACTCTTCTTAGAAGGGAACCCCTTCTCACTCGAAATCGATAACGGTGATGGCCGGCCTTTTCAGGCATCTCCTGGATTCTCTTCGTCGTCATGTATTTTCGACCTTCCACCATCGTCGAATCGCTTAAAAGGGACATAACGCCTACTCTTCCAATCAAAGACTTTTACTAATTTGAACATAAGTTTAGCATAATTTCAAATAAATTTCAACTATTTCCTATTGACAGGAAAATGCATATTTTTTTTATGTGTTAAGTTTTTATGAATTCATTTTGAAAACGTACCCACTTCACCTATTTCAATGTATAATACTTATTAAGAAATAAATTGAAATTGAAGGAGACTTTTAATGGCAAATCTCAATTATTATAAACAACGCATCAAACGACTAACTCTAACTGAAATCCTAATTGGCATAAATGTCGGCATGTTTCTCTTGACGCAGATTGTCGATATGGCAACTGGTGATGGTTTATTGAGGCTTGGGGCAAAAGTCAATGCACTCATAGGACTTGGAGAATATTGGCGATTGTTGTCAGCCATGTTCTTGCACGCAGACCTCATGCACTTGATTTTTAATATGATGGCTTTATATATCTTAGGCAAGGATATTGAACGGTTCTTTGGAAAGAAGAAGTTTTTGGCGATCTATTTTCTATCGGGACTTGTCGGTTCGGCTGCGAGCTATTTGCTCGTTGATAATGTGTCCGTAGGCGCATCTGGTGCAATCTTTGGACTCATGGGTGCCAACCTCTTTTTGTATAAGTTGAACCCACTTGTCTATAAGCGCATTTATGGCTCTGATTTGTTGATCCTTATTGGAATCAACTTAGTTTTAGGTTTAATTAGACCAAATATCGATATGGCTGGGCATGTTGGTGGCTTAATCGCAGGTTTCATCACTGCAAGTGCCGTGGGATTATCTTATGAAAAAGTCTTGCAAGCAAAAAAAATCATTTATCAAATACTGGTCGGCGTTCTTTTAATTGGGCTCATTGTCGCTGGAACGCTCAAAGTTCAGTCTAAGCCAGACCTGTTTATTTCAGGGGCATATTATTATTACACAGAAGGCCGCAAAGAACGCGCACTTGATGTAATAGATAAAGGTCTTGTAAAGTATCCCGACCAAACGGATCTCTTATATATGAAATCCGTCATCAATCAAGAATAGTAAACACTAAAATCATTAATAATACCAAACCACAAAGGGGATGTTGCAAATCTAAGAAATTAGATGAGCAACATCTCCTTTTCCATGT
>CAYLNI010000094.1:10205-11373 GCA_964384705.1 uncultured Fusibacter sp. | reverse complement strand
GACATAGAGAAACAAGTGAAATACCCAAACCGTGCCACTGACTTTAGAGGCAGACTTCTCGCAGGCGCGGCTGTCGGAATCGGTTCAGACATGATGGAACGCGTAGACGCACTCGTCAAAGCGGGCGTAGATGTTTTAGGCCTCGACTCGGCACATGGTCACAGCATCAACGTCATTGAAGCAGTTAGAAAAATCAAAGCGGCTTACCCAGATGTGGACGTCATCGCAGGTAACGTGGCGACTGGTGAAGCGACGATCGACCTGATTGAAGCTGGCGCGGACTGTATCAAAGTCGGTATCGGACCTGGTTCAATCTGTACAACGCGCGTTGTCGCAGGTATCGGCGTTCCACAAATCACGGCAGTATTCGATTGTGCAAAAGCGGCTAAACCGTATGGCATCCCTGTCATCGCGGACGGCGGCATCAAATATTCAGGCGATATCCCAAAAGCCATCGCAGCAGGCGCAAACGTCGTCATGCTCGGCTCACTCTTCGCAGGTACGGAAGAAAGCCCAGGCGAGATCGTGATGTATCAAGGCAGAAGCTTCAAAACATATCGCGGTATGGGTTCAACAGTGGCTATGGAAGCTGGCTCGAAAGACCGTTACTTCCAAAACGAAACGAAGAAATTTGTGCCAGAAGGCGTCGAAGGACGCGTCCCTTACAGAGGTTACCTCAAAGACATCATCTACCAATTGGTGGGCGGACTCAGAGCGGGTATGGGTTATTGTGGCACAGCGACGATCGAGGACCTTCAGGAAAATGGCAAATTCATGCGCATCACCAACGCTGGTCTCAAGGAATCGCATCCGCACGACATCTCCATAACAAAAGAGCCACCTAACTATAGTATTTCTAGCAGTGATAAGTAAATCTAAAAATATAAGCATTGTATAAAACTTAGCAATTGAATTGTATAAGCTATATAATAGAAATGAAACGTAACCAACCAATTGGAGGATAACATGCACAATGAACTTATAATGATCGTCGATTTCGGTGGCCAATACAATCAGCTCATCGCACGACGTGTCAGAGAAGCCGGCGTATACAGCGAAGTCGTATCTTGGAAGCACGCCATGGCAAAAGTCAAAGAGAAAAATCCCATCGGCATCATCCTGACAGGTGGCCCAAACTCAGCGTATCTCGAGAACGCACCGACCCTCG
>CAYLNI010000094.1:9962-10171 GCA_964384705.1 uncultured Fusibacter sp. | reverse complement strand
CTGCTACGGCATGCAGCTCATGTCTATGAAGCTTGGCGGAAATGTTCAGCGCGCGACCCAACAAGAATACGGCAAAGTCAGCCTCAATATCCCGGTATCTGATGGCCTGTTCAAAGACATTGAAACAGATGCACAATGCTGGATGAGCCATTTTGACTACGTGTCACAAGCACCAGCAGACTTTGAAATCACAGCTACGACAGACAACT
>CAYLNI010000094.1:8063-9895 GCA_964384705.1 uncultured Fusibacter sp. | reverse complement strand
CACGCAGAAGTTGAACATACGCCATTTGGCAGAACCCTCATCAAGAACTTCCTCTATGAAGTATGCGGTTGCAAGGGCGATTGGGACATGGGCGACTTTGCTCAAAACATGATCGCGACAATGAAAGCGCAAATCGGCGACAAAAAAGTACTTTGCGGCCTTTCTGGCGGCGTCGATTCATCCGTTGCAGCGACTATGGTACACCAAGCTGTGGGCAATCAACTGACTTGTATCTTCGTCGATCACGGCCTCCTCAGAAAAAATGAAGGCGATGAAGTCGAAAAAGTCTTCGCAGATGAGTTCCACATGAACTTCATCAGAGTCGACGCGAAAGAGCGTTTCATGAGCAGACTTAAAGGCGTTTCAGATCCAGAGACAAAGCGTAAAATCATCGGTGAAGAGTTCATCCGCGTCTTCGAAGAAGAGGCGAACAAGCTCGAAGGCATCGAGTTCTTAGTGCAAGGCACTGTGTATCCAGACGTCATTGAAAGCGGCACAGATACAGCAGAAGTCATCAAGAGCCACCACAACGTGGGCGGCCTTCCAGAAGATATGAAGTTCAAACTCATCGAGCCATTAAGAGACCTCTTCAAAGACGAAGTCAGACGCGTTGGCCTCGAAGTCGGCGTACCGGCACACATCGTTTGGCGTCAGCCTTTCCCAGGTCCAGGCCTCTCGATCCGCATCCTCGGCGAAATCACAGAAGAAGCGCTCTATCTCGTCCGCGAGTCAGATGCCATCCTCCGTGAAGAAGTTGCGAAAGCGGGCCTCGACCGCGACATCTGGCAGTACTTCACAGTCCTTCCAAACGTCAAATCAGTCGGCGTCATGGGCGACGAGCGCACTTACTCACACGCGATCGGCATCCGTGCAGTTACGTCTATTGATGGTATGACTAGCGACTGGGCAAGGATTCCATACGAAGTGCTTGATAAGATATCGTCTAGAATTGTGAATGAAGTGCAAGGTGTGAATCGGATATTGTATGATGTTACTAGTAAGCCGCCTTCTACGATTGAGTGGGAATAGAAAATAAAAACCTTGAATGCACTGATAATACAGTGTTTTCAAGGTTTATTTTTATATCCATACTAAAAGCGTTCTAATTTTTAATCCGGTCATTAAATTTCTCTAAGCTTTTGCAGTTTTCGAGATGTTCAGGGATTTTTGTGATCAATCTATACTCGGATACCAGTATCAGGCATGATTTTGGAAATGAGTGGTAAAACAAATTGGTGTATGGATTAAAAGTAGTTGTTTCTCTTTTATGCCATGTATTACTAAAATTTGAATTTCAAAGACGTGCTTTGAGTTTAAAAATTGAACCAATTATTAGAGTTGGTTGAATTTAAATAAAAATACTAATTTCATTTCAATTTGAGAAGTTTCTTTTGATTGCATCATTATGTTAAAAAATGTTAAACTTAATCAGAAGTAGCTTTCTATACAAATATTAGAGTTACAAAATGTAGAGAAGTAATGTATTCAAATAAATGTGCAGTTACATATTATTCACTGACGAGGTGGAGATAAATGAAAGAAACAATTTTTGTTGCGGGTGTCAATGGAGTTGGAAAGAGCACCCTAGTTGAAAAAGTCTCTTCGATATTTAAAATCCCAATGTTCAATGCTAGTGATCTCATATCAGAAATCAATTATGAGAATTATAACAAATCCAAAGATGTAAAAAATAAAAATGTTAATCAAAATATACTTATTAAGCAAGTAGAGAAGAAGTTTGAAAGTCACGAGAAAATACTTTTAACGGGTCATTGTTGCATAATGACAAAAAAGTTGAGTATAGAAAAGTTGCCAGAAAGTGTATTTGATGG
>CAYLNI010000094.1:7719-8045 GCA_964384705.1 uncultured Fusibacter sp. | reverse complement strand
ATCTAAGTTTATTATAATTGAAGCGGATGTAGATTTGATTACAGAAAACTTATTTAAAAGGGATTCGGTGATATATAGCACTGATTTTTTGAATGAGTTTATTAAATCCGAATATGATTACTCTATTTATATCACGAACAAGTATTCTTTACCGCATTATAAAATCGTAAATGACTTTAGTAATAAGCCAATACATACTTTTATAGAGATATTATCGGGGGTGGGGAAATGATTGTATTACTAGATACAAACATAATAATTCATAGGGAGAATTATAGAGTTAGTAACAAAAGTGTTGGATATTTATATAATTGGATTGAAAAACT
>CAYLNI010000094.1:6177-7686 GCA_964384705.1 uncultured Fusibacter sp. | reverse complement strand
TGGTTCACCCTTTAAGTTATGATGAAATATTGTCTAGTGCCAGTGAAGATTATAAAGAAATTCTAAATGTGAAGCTAAGTGCATATGAAAAGCTTGTTACCGTTAAAAGGCCTGATAATCAATTTATGGCAATTATCGAAGATTTTTCGAATATAGGAAATGATATAGTAGACAATTCTCTTTTATATGAAGTATTTACAAAAACTGTCGATTATCTTATTACAGAAGATCGAAAAATGATAAAAAAAGCTAAAAAGCTTGGTATTGAGAATAAAGTATTTACAATAAATAGCTTTATAGGTATGCTATCGTACTTGTATCCGGAACAAATTGATTATAATGAGTTATCAGTAGTAAAGTCAAAATTTGGATTAGTTGATATTATGGATTCTTTCTTCGATTCTTTTAAAAAAGATTATACTGAGTTTGAAGATTGGTTTAGAAGGAAAAACCAAGAAGATGCATACATATCATTAAAAGATGGTTCAATAGTAGGGTTTTTATATCTAAAAGTAGAACAAGATACTCACGAAGATCTAGGAATATTTCCATCACTAAAACCAAAAAAGAGAATCAAAATTGGTACTTTCAAGGTAGAATCAACGGGTTACAGATTAGGAGAGAGATTTCTTAAGATAATTTTTGATAATGCACTTCTGTACAATGTTGATGAGATATATGTTACACTCTTTGATAATCGACCAGAATTAAATGCCTTGGAAGAGTTATTAAATACTTGGGGGTTTCATCATCACGGATCAAAAAAATCTTCTAATGGTGTTGAGAAAGTATTGATTAAATCGATGAATCAATATAATAAATCAATGAGTCCTAAATTTAACTTTCCTTTAATGGATAAAAGTTCTCAAAATTTCATTATGCCAATATTGCCACAATATCATACAGATTTATTTCCAGATGCAATTCTAAGCAATGAAAAATCTGAAAAATTTATAGAATATCTACCACATAGATATGCATTGCAGAAAGTATATATTTCATTTGCGTATGAAGTTCCTAAAGTTAATGCTGGCGATACCATGCTTTTTTATAGAACAGGCATTGAGGGGCGAAAACAATATACTTCGGTGATTACAAGTGTAGGCGTAATACAAGAAGTAATAACTACCTTTTCTTCAAAAGAAGTATTTTTATCACATTGCGAAAATAGATCCGTATTTTCGATTAATGATCTTAATAGGTTTTGGGAATCTGGTAGGAAGCTCTCAGTAATAAAGTTTCTCTATGTAAAATCCTTGAATAAAAAAGTTACATTGAAAGAGTTAAATTCAATCGGTTTATATACGCCATCTTCAGGTCCTAGACCTTATTCAATCATTACAAATGAAGATTTTGAGAATATTTTGACACTGGGTAATACATTAATTTAGAGTTTGACAAAGGAGTACAGATGAGTAAAATTTTACTATCTATAAATGAGGAGCATGTTGCAAACATTTTATCTAATCAAAAAAAATATGAGTACAGATCAAAAATTGCAAAGAAAAA
>CAYLNI010000094.1:5885-6133 GCA_964384705.1 uncultured Fusibacter sp. | reverse complement strand
TGTACTGCACCTGTTAAAAGAGTGGTTGCAGAAGTTGAAGTTTTGGGTGTTATTGAAGGTAATCCAAGTGAGGTTTGGACTCAAACAAAAGATGAATCCTGTATTACAGAAGACTTTTTTAATCACTATTTTAATGGTAAGTCAAAGGCTTATGCTTATAAGCTAGGAAAAGTAAAAGAATATTCAAGAGGGAAAAAATTAATTGAGTTTGGGATTAACTTTGCACCACAGTCATTTGTTTATTTATA
>CAYLNI010000094.1:0-5844 GCA_964384705.1 uncultured Fusibacter sp. | reverse complement strand
CCTGAACTTATTTAAAAAGATGGTCGTATGATACTTTTAAAAGAAAAATACAAAGATCGTTATGGCAAACACAATTCAAAATCAAAGTCAAAGTCAGATATGCAAAGTATGTAATCAATATCTATAAAACGCTCATGGCACGAGGAATATTGGGGATTTATATTTGTGTTTGTGACGAGGGGTTGAGGGCGAATTTGAAAGGGTATTTTTAATTTGAATAAAGAATCATACAAATAATTGCTAAGAGGGTGTATTTATGAGATGTATTTTTTGCAGGCAAGATTCAAATGAGTCAAAAAGTGTTGAACATATAATCCCAGAGTCACTCGGTAATAAGGTGAATACTTTGTCGCAGGGAATAGTCTGTGATAAATGTAATAACTATTTTTCAAGAGAAGTGGAAAAACCATTTTTAGAACATTCAGCTATTGAATTATTAAGATTTGAAGAGGGTGTAGAAAATAAAAAAGGAAGGATACCTCCGACAATGGGTATAATTTTCCCCGACGCACTAGTTGAAGTACGTAAAACTTTTAAAGATGGCATTGCAGGTGAAGTTCGTGTTCCAACAGAAATTTTCAATAAAATTGTAAATTTAAAGAGCGGACAAATTATTCTAAAAAAGTTTAATGATGAGCTTTCACTGCCAAATGGTTCAGTTTTATCACGATTTATTGGGAAAATTGCTATTGAGGCATTTGCACAGCGATTACAGAACAGTGAACAATTATTAGAAGAGTTTATAGATGATGTTCAGATGGATTCACTTAGGAATCATGTGAGATTGGGAAAAGAAAAAGTATGGGACTGTAATGTCCGTAGAATATATAAATCAACAAATTACTGGAGAGATGGAAGCAGTGACGAGATCTATCAAATTACTAACGAATACGATTTTTTAGTAACTGATGAAGATGAGTGGTATTTTGTTATTGCGTTGTTTGGTATAGAATTTTCAATAAATATTGGTGGGACCTCTATTGATGGATATAAAAAGTGGCTATTAAAACATGATAATGTAAGCCCTCTTCATTTCGGGAAAAATGAAAACCTACATTATTCAATATAAATTATTGTCATAGTCAGCTATCAACTCTGGTTTTGATGCCGTGATGTGAATATTTGTGAAATTTACGTAATTGTGTAATTGAGCTCGGCAACTCAATAGCGGAAACACTATTCTAATTTCTACAACCGTTCATTTTAATGAAAATAAAATCATTTCATAAGTTTCCGCTAAATTTGTGTCCGGTATAGGTGATACCGGAACGCTTAAATAGCGAGTTCGGATATGCAGATCACCAATAGTTCAACCCGTGGTTAATATGTTGTGTATTGATTAATGAGAGCCAGTTTCACACTATACTTCAGATTAGGGTTCGCGATTAAAGGCATTGGTTTGCAAGTCAAAGTCTAAAATCAGGGTCAATAATTGACAACAAACCGCTAGATATTAGATTGGGAATAAAGGACTTTGAACAGTCTGGTAGTTGTGAGAAGTGTTATGGACAACACCTAATAAACCAATTAAATTCAAATAGAGGTGTTTAAATGGCTAATCGTGATTTGCAGTTAATAACTACGGTATGTGCTTCATGGGAAAAGTATATTGAGAAAAATTCACCGGATAAAAAAGTGAATTTTCATCCATTGGATAAGATTATGGTTGAAAATCTTAACAGCTTATCAAAAAAATTGGATGTTCAGAATTCTGATGAAGGATTATTGTATGCATATTCAGATGATGTAAAAGAAATATGGAAAGATATTATAGAAAGATCAATAATGTGTTTGCGGTATTTTGATAAACGGGAACCATTTATAGATAAAGCTGAAAAAATCCCCGTAGCATATGGCATAGAGGATTTGATGGAATATTACGACAATTTTTCTGAATTTGAATCATTGTTGTATGGTGGAAGTAAGTATTATCGAGATCATGTAATTCATGCTTTTCGAACATGGATTCTTGGACTAAAAGTACTTTTAGATAACAATGGGAGTTACTTAAAAGAGATATCCGTTGGGGATGTTTCAGATTTAAATTGTTATGAAAAAGTTAGTATTTGGTCAATGATATCTCTAATGCATGATCTTGGATATCCTCTTGAAAAGGCTCAAAAGATTATTGATAAAACAAAAGGTATGATGCATCATTTTGTATCAGATCCATCAGTTACTGCTAATTTTGCATTTAGTGGGGTTCAAAATAATATTAATGATTTTATCCTGCGTTTGATGAGTTCAAAAATGTCAAAACGATTTTCTTGTTCATCTGATGGGAAATGTACTGTTGCTGAAAAATATGGAAACAAAACTTTTGTTGCTCGCCTACAACCAAAGTATTATTTTAAGTTTTCTAAATCTCTTGAGAAATCAAAGCATGGCATGATTAGTTCAATAATAATATATAAGCTACTCCAATATTTTTTTGAATCAGATTTCTCAATAGATGAGGACTACTTTTTTGATGAAGAAGGTGCAAGACAGTTTTATATTAGGAGAGAAATTCTGAGATCTATTGCCGCTCATACGTGTCATGATATCTATCATCAAAAGATGAAGGATTTTTCTTATCTATTGATAATCGTTGATGATTCACAAGATTGGGGAAGAAAGCAGTTTTCTGATTTATACTTCGGATCAGATGTTGAATTTAAGAGTACAGACATCAGTGTGAAAATTGGTACTAAAGATAAGATCAATGAAACTATAATTACTGAGAAAGTACAAGTAGAAAAAGAAATTGATCAATTAAAGCACGTTTTAAAAAGCCATTACGACTTATGCCAAGTTTATCGAGTAATCTTTAAAGATGGATTAGATACCCAAAATCGAGATTTTATACTTACTAAGACTCGAAAAATTGTTTATTCTACAATTGGTGGTGATGTCGAATTTGATCTCGTGTTTAAAATTCTTGAAAACAAGAATGCTGAGTTCAAGGTAACATATAGTAAACAGCCTGACGAAAAATTATTTAACCAAGTGTGGTTGGAAAAAACATTAGGAATACACAATAGTAAATTTGTTACAGTTGTAGAGACGTTTGAAGGAGATAAAACACTTTGGAGTATTGAACCGAATGCAAGATTTAATTATTAATACACTTTCTAAGGACAATATAAAGGTCAGAATTGATGCAAGAATGTTAGAATCACATAGATTGTTTCTGTATATGGATGCCAAAAGACTATCAAACTTGTGCAAGAAGTTTTGCAGAAACTATGATAATAAATGGTCATGTCCTCCGTATGCACCAACATTTATAGAGTATGCAGAGAATTACAACAAAGTATTTATCATACAATTGACATTGGATCTTGATCAATTGAGTTATATAAATCAAGCTTATTTAAAGGTTAAGGCTGGCAATGCTATATTGAAAAGTCGTGGAGACAAATTGGCTAAGTCATTATCTAATGAAGTTAGTGGGAAATACATCTCGTCGGGAAGTTGTAGACTTTGTAAGCCATGCAAGTTAAAAAGTGGTGAGCAGTGCTGTAAGCCTAAATTAATGGCGCCAAGCTATGAAGCTATGGGCTTGAATGTAGAAGAATTCTCTAAGTATATCTTTGATCATGAACTTTTATGGTATAAGGACAAAATTTTGCCAGCTTACACTACAGTTTACGTCGGAATATTAACTAATACTGAACTTGACATGAGGCAAATAGAGGAGTTATCTGCTAAATTATTGATGGAATTATAACTACTAAACGTGCAATTACCCCATCCAAAAGCCACAGGAATAGTCATATAATACATGTAACAAAAATATTAACTGTAGCATTTGCAACGCTAGTGTAAAATATAATAATATAAAATGAAAGATACTGAATGCACGCTTTATGCTTGCATTCAGTATCTTTCGCTTTTATATTATCGCAAATTAGCATCATCAGTTCTCAATAAAATTGCTGTATCTTATAGATTAAATCTATGTTTGTTAGTGTAATATTGAGCCTACAATACTGGGTGCATTTCACATTGACGAACTCATTATAAAGGACAGCAAAATGACAGCACCTCTTTGATTCTCGTTCTTCATATGATAAAATGATATCAAAATAATAATATTAAGAAGGTTTAATATGGACAGAATTGATAATTTATACGATGTAATTTTATCATTCCGAAATGAAAGAGATTGGAAGCAATTTCACACATCAGAAAATTTGGCTAAATCTATTGTGATTGAGGCAGCGGAATTGCTTGAGAATTTTCAGTGGGGTGATGCAATTAAAGTTGATGATGTTAATGACGAATTGGCTGATATACTTATTTATTCATTTCTAATGGCTGAGTCTTTGGGCGTTGATATTGAAGAAATTATAATGAAGAAGCTTGAAAAGAACAAAAAAGGTTTCCAATTGAAGTCGTTAAAGGCAATAGTGGAAAAAATACGCGCGTCGATATCGAGGAATAGTATGGGTAGATTGACGAAATTTGATTTTGATTTTTTGGCACTTGATGAATTGCAAAAACATGAGCATGGCAATAATTGGCCTGTCGTATATATAATCGAAAACGGCAGAGATGCTTATGTTGGCGAAACAACAAGTGCAGTGAGGCGGATTAAAAATCACCTGGAAGATGACAGGAGAAGACCACTTAAAACGGTTAATATCATTACAGACAATGAATTCAATAAATCTGTATCGCTGGATTTGGAATCTAAATTAATTGAATACATAGCCGCTGACGGGAAGTACCTGCTCCAGAATAGCAATAAGGGCATAAGGAATCACAATTATTATGAACGCGAAAAAAATAATCATCGGTTTCAAGAAATTTGGGATGAGCTCAAGTTGAACAGAATAACAGTAAATAGTTTGTTTGATATTAGAAATAGCGATTTGTTCAAATTGTCGCCATATAAAGTACTTACAGAAGATCAACTCGATATTGTTAATGAATTGGATGAAATCATTTTTAATAATTTTGAATCAGTCAATGTGATTAAAGGTGAACCAGGTTCTGGTAAGACGATCTTAGCAGTGTATTTAGCTAAGTATTTTGTATCACATGAATACAAACCTTTACAAAAAATCGGGGTTGTTTTGCCTATGACTTCGTTAAGAAGCACTGTTAAAAAAGTTTTCAAAAACGTAAATGGACTAAAAGGCAATATGGTATATGGACCTAGTGAAGTGGTTAATAGTGGTGAAAAATTTGATTTATTGATTGTTGACGAAGCACATAGGCTTTCGCAACGCCGCAATTTATCAAGTTACGAATTTTTCGACAAGACCAATGAGAAACTAGGATTAGACAAAGAAACGGGCACACAACTTGATTGGATCCTAAATTCAGCGAATCACGTGGTTCTTTTTTATGATCATAATCAAAGTGTTAAACCTTCAGATATCGATCCAAATAGGTTTAGTGAATTATATGCAAATTGGTTTAGCCTAAAGACGCAAATGCGCATAAAAGCTGGAAATGAATATTCAGTTTATATTGAAAACGTAATGAAAATGAGTTGCGATCAAAGACTTGATTTTGAACATTATGACCTTCGTTTGTTTGATGATGTGCAAATGATGATTAATGAGATTAAGTTAAAGGACAGTCAATTTGGTTTATCAAGAGCTGTTGCTGGTTATGCCTGGGATTGGAAATCAAAAAATGATCCAAATGCCTTTGACATACAGATTGGCGAGTATGCCTACAAATGGAATAGTGTCAATGGTGACTGGATCAACTCGTCTAATGCACTAAATGAAATTGGCTGTATCCATACTGTGCAGGGATATGACTTGAATTACGTTGGTGTGATAATCGGGCCTGAACTTATTTATAAGGAAGGTCGCATTATATTTTTAAAAGGAAAATACAAAG
>CAYLNI010000093.1:0-11434 GCA_964384705.1 uncultured Fusibacter sp. | reverse complement strand
ATAAGACATCGTATACGTATATGAAGAGCCTATACCAAGTATTATTGGAACGCGGTTATATTGAACAAATAACCCATGAAGAAGAAGTTAAAGAATTACTCAGTAAAGAACGCGTCACATTCTATATTGGTTTTGATCCGACAGCGGATAGTCTTCATTTAGGCCATTTTATTCAAATAATGGTCATGATGCACATGCAAAAATTTGGACACAAACCGATTGCTTTGGTCGGCGGTGGTACGGCAAAAATCGGTGATCCGTCTGGTAGAACCGATATGAGACAGATGTTGTCAAATGATGATTTGAACCACAATGGTGAGATGCTCAGAAAGCAAATGGAAAAATACCTCGTCTTGGATGGTGAAAATGGCTATATTGCAAACAATGCAGACTGGTTGGATAAGCTTGAATACGTGCCATTTATCAGAGAGATAGGGAGTAAGTTTTCTGTAAATAGAATGTTGACTGCTGAATGCTTTAAGCAGCGCCTTGAAAAGGGTCTCAGCTTCCTAGAATTTAATTACATGATTATGCAAGCCTACGATTTTCTTGAACTGGAAAGACGTTTTGGCTGTCAAATGCAGCTCGGTGGCAATGATCAATGGTCAAACATCATTGCAGGTGTCGATCTCGTCAGACGTATGGATAGCAAATCTGTTTTTGGCTTAACCTTCAAGTTGTTGCTTACAAGCGAAGGCACAAAAATGGGTAAGACGGCAAAAGGTGCCATCTGGATTGATCCCAATAAAACGTCGCCTTATGAGATGTTCCAATACCTTAGAAATGTTGAAGACGCCGATGTTGAAAATTGCTTGAGACTTTTAACTTTTTTACCTATGGATGAAGTTAAAGCATTAAGTGCTTTAGAGGGATCTGAAATCAATAGAGCTAAAGAAGTATTGGCATTTGAGTTTACTAAAATCGTCCATGGTGAAGAAGAAGCTCAGAAAGCACTTGATGCAGCACGTGCACTTTTTGCGGGTGGTGGCGATTCTTCGAGCATTCCTACGACAGAATTTCAAAGAGACAAATTTGATGGCGGTGTGCCAATACTTGATTTGCTCATGGAGATCGGTCTTGTCCCATCAAAAGCAGAAGGTAAAAGATTGGTGCAACAAAATGGGCTCGTCGTTCATGATGTCGTTGTTTCAGATTTTGCGCAGGTGATCACTTTATCCGATTTTAAAGAAGATGCGTTGATGATCCGTAAAGGCAAAAAAGTATTTCACAGAATACAACTAAAAGATTAATATAATATAGAAGAAAACTTTTTTTAGATGAGTCGACTAGGAGGCACAAGTGGATTTTTGGCATGCAATAGAAACTGAAATCTTTAAGAATGACAGTCTCGATATCTATGAGAAAATGTGTCTGCTTGTCTTGATGAGTCAAGGCGAAGAGGTGCATTTATCTTCGGCCCAACTTGCTAGTTATATGGGATGCGGTCTCAATACCGCAAAAAGAGCGTTTGAATCCTTGCGTATAAAAGGGTATTTGGCAAAGGATTATCAAGCTTCGCCTGCAATCAAGCGCGAAAGCAACGTCGTCAAAAACGAAGAGGCAGTAGGCATATCCAAGCCGCTTAAAGAAGAATCAGATGATTTTCAAGCTGGTTTCTTCACGGATTCGATTGAATCTGGGCAGAAAAACGAATCAAAAGTCGACAAAGTCGATCACCAATCTAGACCTAATCAAGACGTTGATCCAGAAATGAGTCGCCGTAGACAGATGGCAGCATACCTTTTAGGGGAAGAACCGGAACTATCGAAGGCATTTATTAGTAAAAAAGTCACAAATCAATCGCTTACGGACCAAGTCATTGGTCTTGTAGACGAAAAAATAAGCTCAAAAGAAGCAAATATTATTTTAGCTTTTGCAAACAATGATATTGAAGTTATTAAGAAAAAATACAAAATAGCCAAACAATCTCAATTATCTGATACGATCGGCGTATTAATCAATGAACTACAAAAAAAGGACTCAGCTGTGATAAAAACGGATGAATCGACCATTGAGAACAGTCAAGTGGACACAAATCGACTTCTTAAAATGCAAGCATATCAAAATAGCAGGTTTAAAAAGTGAGTGCCTTTAAAAGTGGCTGGAGAATTATTACCATATTGTTTATCGTGTTAACACTTATGGGCTGCAGCGCTTCTAAAACTGTGATTAAAGAAACTTTAAAAACGGAGACTGAAGCGACAACGAGCATGGAAGTGTCCACGCCAGATGATCTAATGGCGTTGGCTAGAGCTAAAGTTGAAGAAGAAATGCGTATCTTTGACGTCAATGCACATCATGATTCATTGTACGCAGAGATTTCATCGATTGATAGCGAGTTATCGGAGGAGTCGATCAAAGAGGCCATTTCTGAGATCGTTAGAACCTATATGGATGCCTATTTTCTAGAAAAAACACGTGATATACTCTCTGAATTCAATGAAAATTACACGATGTCGGATGTAGAAACGCTTTTTGATAGCACATCCAGAGCATCACTTTATAAGTTAATTGAGCTTTATGAGTTGTCTTTTTACAACAAAAATCGATAATTTGAGCAAAAAAGCGAGGTCGGGCTAAAAGTCCCGGACCTCGCTTTTTTGATGGCGTTGAGGACGAAATGGTGATTAATGGGAATTCGTTTGTAGGATTGTAACAATACAATTCCGTACAATTTTTAAGGCAATGACAAATAACGAGCAATAAGAACAGTTTCAAAGGTTACATAATTTGGCAAAACTAAAAGATGTTTAGTGGTTAACAACATAAGTTACGATTTCGTAATTGACACCTTCAAACTCTATGATATAATTTGTAAGTCATGAGGGAACATAGCGCATATTGCTATGTTCGTATTATTTTAAGAAAGGTAGATATCATGAAACGAAATAACAAGATTTTTTTAGGATCCTTAGTGTGTCTCTTTGTTGCTGTTATTTTACTTAGTGTAAACCAAGTACAGGCGAATAAAAAAATTGAAGCTTACGAAAATGCAAATCTTACACTCAAAGATGCAAATGTAACACTCATAGCGAAAGTTGATTCCCAGGAAGAAACTATAAATGTTTTATCGATCGAACTAGAGAAAGCGGTAGAAACAATCAAGCTTCAAGAGCCTATGGTAAGTGAGTACAAAAAAGTATCAAAGTTTATTGACTTTGATGCGCTAGAAAGCACACAACTTGAAAAAGCAAAGGAGATTTCGGATGCGACTCCCTTGGATTATGAAAGTGCAGTTGTTCTAGTAAAATACGCAGATCTTTACGACGTGCCTTACTCTCTTGTATTGTCTATAATCGATATAGAGAGTGGATTCGCAAAAGATTTAGTCGGTACAAGCCAAGATCGCGGCTATATGCAAATTATTCCAGGAACTGAAAAGTGGTTAGCGAACACATATGGAACTGAATTAGGTTTGACATACAACCCCGATCGCATCTTTGAACCTGAGTATAATTTAGCACTTGGTATTAAGTATTTGGATGATTTGATGGGGGATTATGGATCAAATTATGACCGCATCCTATCAGAATATAATCGCGGTGCTGGAAACCTCAAAAAATATTATGCAGCAAATCAAACGTATTCAACATCGTATTCGAGAAAAATACTGGCAAATGAGACAATCTACGTATCGCTCAACGATTAAAGAGATACGAGGTACTAGAGACGATTTGAAAAGGAGCTTTTACTGGCTCTTTTTTCATTTTTTTGATAGAATGGATATACGAACATGTGTTCACAAAGGAAGATTTTATATGGAGACTCAAAAAGTTCAAATATCTGTTAGGGAACTCGTAGAATTCGTCTATCGTTCTGGCGATCTTGATATGCGCTTTCAAGGCAAGTCCAAGATGGCTGACGGCATCAAAATGCATCAAAAAATCCAGAAGTCACAAGGTCAAGATTATCAGGCAGAAGTGTCTTTGCAAAAAGCCATCTTACTGAATGTCGATGATGTAAAGTCAATCGAACTATTGATCGCTGGAAGAGCGGATGGCGTTTTGACGTTAGATAATGGTTATGTGATTGATGAAATTAAAGGAACCTCTCAATTTGTCGAAGACATAGAAGCGGATACTTATCCTGTTCATTGGGCGCAAGCAAAAATTTATGGTGCAATATACTGCTCAGACAAGAACCTTGAAAATATACAGATACAACTCACTTATGCACATTTTGAATCTGGCAACATTAAACGCATAAGAGTTGACTATGCAGCTGAGACTTTAATCCAATTTTTGATGGATACAGTACATTTGTATAAAAAATGGATTGTTTTTAAAAGTGAATGGCAACTCAAACGCAATGGCGATCTAAGTGCCGTAGAATTTCCATTCAATGAATACCGTTCGGGACAAAGACATTTGGCTGTTTCCATTTATAATACAGTTAAAGAGGGTGGCGTTTTATACGCTGAAGCCCCTACGGGAACTGGCAAGACAATGTCGACTCTTTTTCCAAGTGTGAAGGCAATGTCTCAAGGGCTCGTCGACAGGATTTTTTATTTGTCTGCTAAAACCATTACTAAGGTTGTCGCAGAAGATGCTGTATCATTGTTGCATTCAAAGTCCGATCGGCCGCTTCACTTCAAGCATATTACTTTGACTGCAAAAGATAAGATTTGTTTAAACGATCATGTGACTTGTTATCCAGAGAAGTGCATTTATGCAAAGGGTTACTATGATAAGAGTCTTGATGCGTTATGGGACATGATCAACCATGAAAATGCCATGACAAAAGAGGTCTTATTATTTTATTCTAAAAAGTATACGATTTGTCCTTATGAATTTTCATTGGACTGTGCTTTATTTGCGGATCTTATCATATGCGATTATAATTACGCCTTTGATCCAAGGGTATATCTAAGACGGTTCTTTGAGTTTCCAACAGAAAACTATATTTTTTTAGTTGATGAAGCCCATAACTTAGTTGATAGAGCTAGAAATATGTATTCAGCTGAGCTTTATAAAGAAAAATTCTATGCAGTGAAAAAAAAGCTAACTGGAAAATTAGGCAGTGGTGATAAATCCATTTCAAAAGCAATAGATGGTGTGAATAAAATGTTCCTCGAAGTGAGAAAATGCTGCGATGAAAAGGGCATTTATATTCATCAAAATGAAATTTCTGACGTCTATGAACAACTCAAGAAACGTGCTGTTGTCTTCGAAAAATGGTTGTCAGAAAATCATCAGGCCGATTTTTATGATGAAGTTTTAGACCTCTACTTTGATATTATGGGGTACATGCGCATCAGTGAATTATATGATAGTGGTTATGTTTTTTATATTGTAGAAGGTGATTCACCTAAAACGATGATCAAATTATTCAATATCAACCCATCGTCACAGCTTAAGCGATTTATCGATAATAGCAGAGCAACGATTTTTTTCTCAGCTACACTGACACCGCTCAGGTATTATACGATTCTTCTCACAGGTGAGGAAAAACCTAAAGCGTTGGCTTTGCCATCTCCATTTGATATGAATAGACGGAAGCTTTTATTTGCAACCGATGTATCGGTTCGATTTAAGGATAGAGATGACGCGGTAGCTAGACTTGTGTCTGAGATCCATAGTATGGCGCGTTCAAAACACGGCAATTATCTAATTTTCTTTCCGTCATATGCCTATATGCAACAAATATATGATTTGTTTGAAGCTTTATATGGTAATAGATATGATATAATTAAGCAGAAACGTGAACTTAGCGATGATGAAAAAGCTGATTTTTTAAATGAATTTGAGCGGTATTTGGATAAACGCTCAAGAACAAGAGGTGATGACGACTCAATCACAGTTGATGATCAGCGTTCTTTAATCGGTTTCGCCGTTCTTGGCGGACATTTTTCGGAAGGAATTGATCTAAAAGGCGATTTGTTGATTGGCGTGATGATCATAGGCGTTGGTCTTCCTATGATAAGTTTTGAAAATGATTTAATCAAAAACTATTTCGATTATGAGATGAACGGTGGCTTTGAATTTGCTTACCAATACCCTGGTGTCAATAAGGTCATGCAAAGTGCAGGTCGTGTCATACGTGGTGAAGAAGACAGAGGTTGTCGTACTCATTGACCAACGTTACCAAATGGCCTATTACAGACGCACTTTACCAAATGACTGGGGGAAAAGCTACACCAAATTAACGACATTTGAAAAACAGCTAGAAGAATTTTGGGAGGAGTACTCATGAAAGTTAGAAAGGCAGTCATACCTGCAGCGGGATTCGGAACACGCTTTTTACCTGCAACAAAATCGACACCAAAAGAAATGTTGACGATTGTAGATAAACCGGCGATCCATTATAATGTGGAAGAATTAATTGAAGCAGGTATAGAAGACATACTGATAATCATTGGACGCAATAAAGAAGAGATTGCAAATTATTTTGATCGTTCACCTGAACTTGAACTTTTCCTTAAAGACAACGGTAAAGAAGAACTTTATGATTTGACTGAACGTATATCCAATATGGCCAATATCCATTATGTGAGACAAAAAGATGCCAAAGGTCTTGGTCATGCCGTTCTATGTGCGAAAACTTTTGTTGGCAATGAACCATTTGCTTTACTACTCGGTGATGACCTTGTATATTCGACAACGCCATGTATCAAACAGTTGGCGGATGTCTATGAAAAATATGAGAGCACGATAATAGGTGTTCAAACGGTTGAAAAAAATCAAGTCAATAAATATGGCATCATCGATGGCATTAAAGTAGACGACAAGCTATATGAAGTGAGTAATCTCGTTGAGAAACCGACAATCGAAGAAGCACCTTCAAATGTGGCTATCATGGGACGATACATATTGACCCCAGATATTTTCGATATGATCGAACAAACGACACCAGGTAAAAATAACGAGATACAGCTGACTGATGCGCTTATTCTCTTAAATGCTCAGAAAGAAATTTATGCCTATGAGTTTGACGGCATTAGATATGATACAGGCGACAAACTTGGTTACCTTATAGCAACGGTTGAATATGCTCTAAGAAACGAAGAGCTTTCAGAAGATTTTAGAGATTATTTGAAAAAAAGTCTATAAGAAAAGATTTTATTAAACGTTATAAGAAGTTTAAAGCCCTATCGTAAAATGCCGATAGGGCTTTTCATATCAAAATATATAGTTGAATCTATGTCCTCAGATTAGATCGACAGCTTACGAATCGCCTCTGCGAAAATATCAGTCATCTTATAAAGATCGTCGATGACGATGTACTCGTCTTTTTGGTGCATCGTATCCACTGCGCCAGGAAACACTGCGCCAAATGCGACTGCATTTGGAAGTGCTCTAGCATACGTGCCTCCGCCAATCGTAATTGGCTTTGCTTCTGTATCACCGGTCTTTTCGATATAGACATCCATTAACGTTTTAACAAGTGGATGATTTGGGGGAAAGAATAGTGGCGGCGCACATCGCCAATCGGTCATATCTATGCCCGTTCCGCGGACGATGCCATCCAGAGATGTCTTGATTTTTGATTCTTTAAAAGTAATTGGATAACGGATGTTGATTGTCGCTTTGCCATGTTCACCGTTTACATCTATCATACCTAGATTGAGGACGAGTTTGTTATAAGCATCGTCAAAACCAACGCCCATTTTTCTACCATCATAATCCATGCCAATTCTATTTGCTAAAAACCTTATGAAGTTCGATTGATCGCCAATTTGAATATCGATTAAATCCAGTAACGTGATGAGTTGTGAAATGGCATTTACGCCTTTTTCAGGTGTGCTACCATGTGCAGAAACGCCATGGGATTTCAAAAGGGTAAATCCGTCGACCTGTTCGTATCGAATATCTGCACCTCTTGTCAAATTGAAAGCTTCAACGATATCCTTGATAGGTCGCGTTTCAAGCAACTTCGCTTCAGCATAGTCCGGCACCATGTTAGGCGCATTGCCACCTTTAAATGATATAATCTCAATACCGCCATCTGGGTCTTTATCAACGAAGTTCATCTCTAAACTAAATACGACGATGCCCATTTCACCATGGATAACGGGAAAATCCGCATCAGGACTAAATGCCACAGTTGGTTTTTCTTCTTTTTTAAGATAATGTTCAATGCAAGCACTGCCACTTTCTTCATTGGTGCCTATGATCAACCGTATGCGCTTGTTCGGTTTGAATCCAGAGTCTTTGAGCGCTTTCATGGCATAAAGTGATGAGATTGCAGGACCTTTGTCGTCGAGTGTGCCTCTGCCATACATTTTACCATCGACTAATTCACCACTGTATGGTCCATATTGCCAGTCTTCACCTTCTGGAACCACATCGACGTGGCATAAAATGCCGAGCATTTCTTTGCCTTCGCCAAATTCGATGTATCCTGCATAGTTATCCACGTTCTTAGTGGTAAAGCCCATCGATGCCCCTAAGTTCAGGATATATTCTAGTGATTTTTGAATGCCCTCACCAAATGGCATATCCCCAACCGGTGCCTCTTTGACGCTTTTGATGCGGATGATTTCTTGTAAAGATTGAACGAGTGCTTCTTTGTCATTTTCTAGTGCTTGACTGTACATGTTTTATGCCTCCCCTAAAAAATCAAATTTGATAAATGTTTCTATATATTGTTCTACCGTTACAGTTCCAATGAGTAACTCGTCAAGCGCGATAAGTGCTTTGGTTGTTTCATCAATGCCTAATGTATAGCGACTAATAAACGCTTCATACTCGCGCAGGTCCTTTAAGGATTGATCGTCTTCAGCAGGGTAACGCAGTGCTGAGAGATCATAGTGAAAGCGGTTTGAGAAAAAATCAATAAAAGGCAATTTCCCTATTGTGTCATGGACTATCATTTTCTGAAGTTTCAACATGCTAAAGTGCCCATTCATGAGAGCGTTCTCATCAATGACGACACCATAATTTTTTGGAAGAAGATATTGCCACAAGTTGACAAAACCCTTCTGTAATTGTGATGTCGAGCATTTGATAGTTCTAACATCAAGCGTTTGTTTGTCATATCCCCAATAGTCATGTAAGCAAAATGCTTCCAAATCCAGTTCCACTCTTTTGTGAGAAGCACTATCTGGTCCAAGCAAGCAAATTAGGGGGTGGCAATGAACATCCAAAATATAATGTGAGATAAATCCAGCAATATAAGCCATCAAAGCTTCAGAAGGCTTATTAATCAAAAAATTGAGCATGTCTCGAAACAAATCCTGAGTGCCAAGTTCATGAATTTGATTGCCCACCTCACCAAAATGATGTTTAGACAAAGGATTGAGTTTTCCGATATAGTAAAAAAAATCGGGACCTTGTGCGCCAAAAGTATAAAGGTTATTATATGCCTCTGACCAAATCAGACGAGAGGGGTTAACGATTTTTCGATTTTCATCGGCTTTAAGCGCAGCAAAATGATGGCTCCAAAAATCTGGCAAACGAATCACCTCGAATATATGACTTTCTTCTATTATACAATGTAATAGATACAATATCACGCTTTAATGGCGTCTTGTCATCGAGACGATTTACAGATAAAATAAGTATGCCGGAATCAACTGGTAGATTTATAGTGTGTTTTTAGAAAGGACTTAATATGTCGATTGATACATTAAATGAAATAGAGCAAATAATTGATGATCAAGCATTTATCTTTGGTGTGTTGAGCAATGTAAAAAAGGGGATTGAAAAGACCTATAACAAAGTTGACATCAAACCAGTTATCATTAAAAATGAACGCCTCTATCAAATATCTTGTTACTATGATCAAAAGGTAAAACATGAGAACTTAACAGCAGAAGCGTTAAAAGCCTATTTTGCCAAAGTGCTTGGATCTTACTTCAAACAAGGGCAGCTATACACAAAAACGGCTGATCTACAAATCCTATTCAATAAAAAGGGCGAAGGGACGATTTTGAAGAAAGCGCCAACGCGTTTTCAAGTAAACCTGGATCATAACCGAAAAAAACAGTATCTCATTCCTGAGGGTACGCCATGTGACTTCATGATTGCCCTTGGTGTTATGGATGCAGACGGAAAAGTCTTCAAAAAAATGTACGATAAATTTAGACAACTCAACAAATACCTCGAATTCGTCGATGACAGTTTGCCTTACCTCGGTGAGGACCTGTCCATTATCGATTTTGGTTGTGGCAAAGCGTATTTGACGTTTGCCCTTTATTATTATCTGGTTAAATTGAAGGGTAGGCAGGTTAAAATCATCGGTCTTGATTTGAAAGAGGATGTCATCGACTTTTGTAATACAACGGCAACGAAACTTGGATACCATGGACTCACATTTAAAATGGGAGACATCAAAGATTTTGAGTTCAATGGCAATGTAGATATGGTGGTATCCCTTCACGCGTGTGATACAGCAACAGACGAAGCGCTTGGGAAAGCTGTCGGTTGGGGGGCAAAAGTCATATACGCTGTACCTTGCTGCCACATGAATTGTTCAATCAAATGAAAAACGATCAAATGGCACCTTTGCTTAAGCATGGCATCGTCAGAGATAAGCTCGCAACAATAGTAACAGATACTTTAAGAGCACAAGCGTTAGAAGCGGTCGGTTACACAGTTCAGATGTTAGAGTTCATAGACATGACACATACACCAAAGAACATATTAATTCGTGCATTTAAAACGGACAAGACTAGTGAAGCGCTATTAGCTGATTATCATGCCTATGAAGCGTTCATGAACAATTGGCAGGTGAAACCGAGGATTGATGTCGTTTTATCGAAATACTTCAACAAATAGAGATAAAGTTTTGAACAAAAAGCAATAAAGACGAATTATAAAATATGTTAAAGTATAATCATTCGGATTTAATTGACTTTAGAGGCTGTGTCTGATACGATGACTATGGAGAAAAATGCATAAAGCCATATGCGTCAGCATGGGTTTAAATATAGTTTGAAGAGGAGTGTTCATATGTCAACAGTTGTAATAGTTGGCGCTCAATGGGGCGACGAAGGCAAAGGTAAAGTGATCGACTATTTGGCTAAAGAAGCTGATGTTGTCGTTAGAGGTCAAGGTGGCAATAACGCAGGACATACAGTAGTCGTCGGCGATAAAAAATATGCATTGCATTTAATACCATCAGGCATTTTAAATGAGAACACGATCAATGTCATTGGAAACGGCGTCGTATTTGATCCAGAAGGTTTTTTAAACGAGATTGAAGGTTTGCGTTCTAAAGGTATTTCTACGGATTCGATTTGTCTTTCTGATCGCGCACACGTTGTGTTCCCATACCACAGAGAAATTGATCGCCTTGCGGAAGAGTCACGTGGTGCCGATATGATCGGAACGACTAAAAAAGGCATTGGCCCATGCTATATGGACAAAGTTGAAAGAAGTGGTATCAGAGTCTGTGATTTTGTTGATGAAGAAATATTTGAAACTATTTTCAGAAAACAAATTGAAGCAAAAAATAAAAGAAACAAACCTGAGAAAAGATATAGAAATCGCCA
>CAYLNI010000092.1:4451-11710 GCA_964384705.1 uncultured Fusibacter sp. | reverse complement strand
GGAACCATTACCTACACGTTGGCGGCAGTGCTGGGAGGGGTTGTGCTGGCGGCTGCCTTTGTTCTTATGCGTGATTGGTGGCTGCAAGGAGCAACGGCTGTGAGTGCCGCCGATTAAGAAATAACGGATATGCCAAAAATCAATAGATTACCGCGTGGGTGGATCATCATAGGATTGATAATATTTGATTTTTTCGCCATCTTCAGCATCCGTCCATAAGTTTTTATCACGTCTGCCTGGATTGTTTTTGATGACGCCGTTTGCGAGCTTGAGAATATTCTGCGATGAACGGTAGTTTTGCTCGAGCTTGACGATTCGAGCACCTGGATAGTCCTTTTCGAAATCCAAAATGTTTCGGATGTCAGCACCACGCCATTTGTAGATGGATTGATCCCCATCACCGACGACGAAGAGGTTTTTATGTTTTGCGCTCAAAAGTCTGACGAACAGATATTGCGCTTTGTTGGTATCTTGATACTCGTCCACATGGATGTATTTAAATTTCTTCTGATACGTTTCAAGCACTTCTGGATACTTTCTAAAGAGCTCGATTGTCTTGATGAGCAAGTCGTCGAAGTCCAGCGCTTGATTGCTTTGAAGTTTCCCTTGATACATTTTGTAGAGTTTGATAAAGTCGCGCTCACGCGGGTCTTTCATGAAGTTCGCCTCGTATTGTTCTGGCGTCACCATGTCATTTTTACAGCTTGAAATCTTATATTGGAAAGACTGGATCGGCGTTTGTTTTTCGTCGAGATTCAGTGCTTTGAAGCAGCTCTTGATAAGTGCTTTTTGATCGGTGGTGTCGTATATGACGAAGTCGCTTGAATAGCCGATATGCTTGCCATCGCGTCTTAAAATCCTCACACAAAGGGCGTGAAATGTACCAACCCACATCTGTGAAGTGACAGGTCCGATAAGCGATTCAATTCTGCTTTTCATTTCGTTAGCTGCCTTATTTGTAAACGTGATCGCCATGATGCTCGATGGAAAAATATCGTATTCTTCGATCAAGTGTGCGATTCGATGTGTCAGCACGCGCGTCTTACCTGAACCCGCGCCGGCTACGACCAGTATTGGTCCATCAATGGCGAGAACCGCCTCCCGCTGCGCTGCATTTAAGCCTTCTAATTTCATTGAAATGCCTCCTAATAATGTATTTTATGAAACCTCTCAGCCTAAATGAGAATGTTGACGAGAAGACCTTGAATCTCTCCGACTTTTTTCAGGACGTTGATTTCTTTATGCTCTCTTTTAATGATCAGATTTGTAAGTTCGATGAGTTTCGCATCGACTTCGGCGACTGTGCGCATGACTTTCGTTCGACCCGTTCTCGAGAAACCCCTACGCTCTCTTATTTCCAGGCCCTTGATGACTGTTTCTTCAATGAAGCCCTTAATGAGATCTTTATAGACGTATAAATTTTCGACCGTTCGATTTTCAACCAGCGCTTGACCTTTTTTATCGATTTCATCCAGCGCCTTTTGCAGCTCTTCTTTTTGCTGATCATAGTCTTTAAACGCCAAAATTTCAGTGAAGCTTATTTTTGGCTTCTCCTCCACTTTAGGAATTACACTACTTTTCGAAGCACTGGTCTTCGACGATTTAGATGATTTTTCGACTTTCATAAGCCCCTCGAAATAAAAAAGATTTGAGCGATCGCCCAAATCTTATTATACCTTATTTTTGTCCATTCTTATATGGGAAAATTTGCCCTTCTTACTCCCCTTTTACCTGTCTTCTCACTCTTCTCACTCTTCCTGTGAATGCTCAATTGCTGAGGTTATTCTAGAGATTAGGGCAAAGAGCTGTGGAGGAATCGCATCGCGCAGATCGTTCTTGATCATATGCTGCGCCTTGTCCACAGAGGGTTCAACGGCGATACTTTTCTTTTCAGCGGCATCGATAAAGGTCTTTGTGATACCTTCGAAATTTTGGACGATATCCGATTGGTCATATCCCTTCATATTTTAAAATCAAATCCTTTCCCGTCGTTTGTAAAGTTTTGTGCACTTTTTGACGTCTCAAGCTGCGGTTTGATTACGATACCTGTATCTTTGGAATAACTGGAAAAGTTAACGTCACCCTTTGAGAAACCAATCGATTCAAGTTCTTCCATCACGCGTTCAAGGGGTCCCCTAATTCCTGAAAGGTCGTCGCCCATCACTTGAAGCGTCACTTTTTGTTGTTGAATTTTGACCTTGATGCCCAATGGTCCAGAGGCTTTGAGCGTCACGCCAAAATAGAGCTCAGCATTTTTCCAATCCATTTGTTGGCTCTTGGAAGCGCCTTTCATGTAGACTTTCATATTGCCCAGTTCTTCACCATCCATAATCGGTAAATTGAAGAAATAAAAAGGCTGCTCTCTCGAACCAGAATCGTTCATCATCTGTTGTCCGGACAAATTCATGAGATTTTGCTGGGCACTTTCGATAGGTCGATCTTTGACTTCCTCTTTCATGAGCTTTAAGAGTATTTCCTTCACATTTGATTGGTTCCAATCTTTAGTGTTCTCAAAATCGTTGTTCTCAAGACTTTCTGCGACTTCCATCTCGTGGTTGAGTCCTAAAAACCGCATGGTTTCAAGGATGTCTCTTGCCATTTTTGAACCTTGGACATCGCGCGTTTGCTCAAGCTGATGCTTGATGTGCGCATCGAGTCTCACGGTCGTCTTTTCTGGCTTTTCAAGGGCGTCTGTCAGCTGTTCTATCTTAGTTTGTGCAAAGACTTGAACCCGTCTTTGACTCGGGTTGAATTTGATTTGTTCTAAGAGTCCAATCGCCGATTTGACGATGGCCTGAGCTTTTGAAAGGTCACCTTGTCTCGTCAATTCTTGCGCTTTATCGAGGTCAGAAGCCATCAACAAAAGCTTCTTTTCTGTAAACATATCCGTGAACAGCGTCACATCACTTTTTAAGATGATTTGATTGAGCTTTTCGATCACTTTGGAAAGATTGCCTGCCATGGCCGCTTCATTTTGAGGCGCAACGGCTGCTTTCAGCAGGCTGGACGTCTCTACTCTAAAAGTCTCAAAAGTAGTCTTTGCGCGCATCGTCGCCTCGGTCGTCGTTTCGACAAGGTACATTTTAAGTGACATCGTCTCCATGAGCGTGTTCAAAGTCGTGCCCGTGTTTTCGAGGAGCGTTTCAACCATGTCGTTCATAAGCGCAAGTAGCGCATCATCCGACATGTCCGCCTCTGATGTGGTCAACGAACTAAAGGTTTCCGAAGGTTCCTTCGCGTCTACAGCCTCACCAGCATCAGCAGACAGTCCGTTTGCGTTTTTAGTCGCGTTCGCTTGATTTAAATCTATGTTAGTTGGCTCTGTATCTGCTTGATGGCTACTAGATTGAGCTATGCTTGATTCATTTTGGTTTGAATGATTTGAGATGGATTGATTTGAATTTGAATGATTTAGGCTTGTTTGATCTAAGTTTGAATGATTTGAGCTTGATTCATTCAAATCTAACTGATTTAACAACGAATGATTTGCGTCTGATTGGACTGTAGCTGACAGATTTATAGTTGATGCATTAACAACTATAGCAGATGCGACCTGTGATGAACCATCAATTGCTGCATTCGCCTTTAACAGTTGCGCTAAAACCTCTGGCTTCGAAACAGCAAAAGCTTCAATCGCCTTGATTATCTTTGCTAAGGATTGGTCAATTTTCACGCCCGCGCTTTTATCACCTAATCTGTTGTCACCGGAACCATTTATACCTGAATTGATCGCACGCGCAACGGCTACAACTGCCTCTTTCAGCGATGCCCCATTGTCTATTTCGCGCTTAAGCGCCGCTTTAACATGAGCTGGGAGCTTAAGGGCGTCGATCACTTTTTTAGCCGCTTCACCAGTTATCGGTTCAGCTTCAACCTCAACTTCGACCAGCGCACCGACCACTTCGTCATCGTGCATCACAGCTTGATGCATCGTCATGAGATTGTCGCGCGTTGGCTCAATACCTTTATACAGGGCGATATCCAAAGTTTGAAGTTTTTCAGCTTCCGTGCCTTTTGCACTGCTCATAAAAGAAGAAACCTGCTTCATATTTTCCGAAGTCGGTTTAATTTGATATTTATCGAAAACAGACTGCACACCACTGGATGGCTCTGCCTTATAATCTGCAAGCAATACTTCACTTGTTGATCTTTCTTGTTTTTCCTGTGGTTTTAACCCGTTACTGACGGAATGTAGAAAAGCACCGATTTTCATAGATGTCACCTCAAAAAAGTTATCGGCACGATCGGATCAATCATTTAGTGGTGACTTGCTTTTTTTCATAAAGCGTGGCCACTGTCACAGACAACATGACAAAACAGCCGCCTACCAGCTGCTTTAACGTGATGGTCTGTCCCATGTAAAAATAGCTGAAAACGATGGTGACAATGGGGAGAAAATTGATGAACACGGATGACTCTGTAACGCCGAGCAAATCCATGGCTTTCGCGTAAAAATAAAAGCCTAAAACAGACGCGACCAAGCTTAGAAATACGAGGTGCGCAATCCCTTCAAAACCAAGCGCGCTCCAATTGTTGGCTTCAAACGGCACCATGACAAAGAAAAAGGGCAAGCTATATAAAAACTGGTAAAAGATGATCGTCAAATACGAATATTTGTCGAACAAAGGCTTTGACGCCATAGAATATATCACCCAAGATATGACAGCACCCACCATCATCAGATAGCCGATGGATTCTTCCGCTTTAAAAAATTCAGAGAATTTAATGTCCACTATGAGCACGACACCGATAATCGATGCCAAAATGGCGAATGTATCCACCATATAGATTTTGCGCTTGTATATGAGTGCTTCAAACACCAGCGTAAACATTGGGATAGCCGCTATGATCAGAGCCGATGGCGAAGCGGATATGTACTTGATGCCCGTGTTTTCGAAATAGAAATATATGCCGATCCCAATGCCACCTGCGAGGATAAAAAGGATATGGTCTTTTTTATCGATCTTAAGCGAAGTGCCCGTCGCCTTCATCATCCCGAACAGAAGCATCGTCGCAAACAAAAATCGTACAGCACCAATAGTCATTGGACCTAAGTCGTCCAATAAATATTCGGTGCTCACAAAAGAGATGCCCCATGCAATCACGGGAATCATTACACTGATTAAGCCTTTGGTTCGTTTTGTCATGTTACCCTCCAGAGTTAGTCGACTTCGATGTCATTTTTTATTTTTTTAGCGGCAGCAAATCCGGATGAAAACGCCCACTGAAGGTTATACCCGCCCGTATCGCCATCCACGTTAAGCACTTCCCCTATAAAGAAAAGTCCCTTTATCACCTTCGATTCAAGGGTTTTTGCATCCACTTCATCGCACGAGATGCCGCCCACTGTTACCATCGCTTGCTGATAGCCTATTAAGCTTTCAATCTCACAAACATAGGCAGTCAATTGTTGCACGAGCCACTTTCTCTGCTGCTTCGTGATTGTCGATAGTTTTGCATCCCGATCAAATGTTGCATCCGCCATAATCAAACTCTTTAGTACATCCGGCAATTTGAGTTGATTGAGATAGAATGAGATCGGCTTATCGCCATTCAGATTAGCCGTTTCTATAAAATGTCCTTCGACAACATCGCTAGGCGATGCCAAGAAATTGATTGACAAGGTATCCCCGCGATCAAAGTCCCGACTGTTGTTGATCACGACTGGACCACTGAGTCCAAAATGGGTGAACAACAAGGCACCTTGATACAACTTTGGCTTTTGACCTTGTCTATTCAAAGTCAAGGTGACGTCCTCAATCGAGACCCCTTGAAGTGTACCAAGTGTTTTCGAACGCGTGACGACGCCTGTTAGGCCTGGTTTCGTCGGGACTATGGTGTGCCCAAATGCTTCGGCTATGGGGTAACCATCACCAGTGGTACCCAGGCTTGGATAAGACCTTCCACCAGTTGCAACGACTAGTGCCTTGCCGATATAATCCCCCTGATCTGTCTTGACGACGAAATGTGTTGCCACCTTTTCACAGGAAATAACGCGGGTTTCCATTTTAATAACAGCTTTTGAGCATGCCCTCTTAAGCGCGTCCACCACATCACCGGCTTTGAGACTCACAGGAAATACTTTGCCATCTGGTCGTTCAAAGCATTTGACACCGCAGCTTTCAAAGTAACTTACGACGTCTTTATTCGTGTGTGCGTTTAGAGCAGGTTTAACAAACGCTTTATTGGCACCATAATGGCCAAAGAAGGCGTTCATATAGCCACCGTGCGTCACGTTGCACTGCCCACTTCCAGAAGCCAGTACTTTGAGTCCGATGCGCTTGTTTTTTTCGATGATCAACACGTTCTTGTTATTCAAATGGGCTGCGCAGTATAAGCCCGATGCGCCAGCGCCGATAATGATTGCATCATAGATCATAGTTGCCTCAATTCAAAAGAAATTATACAATTTCTTTATTTTTTTCAGGGATAAAAATCATAAATTTTGTATAGTGATTCTGTTCTGACTGCACCTTGATCCAGCCACCTAAGCTGACGACCTTTTCTTTCAGCAGATATAGTCCAGTCCCTTTTGAGGTATAATGGTCTTCTGCCATATAGGTAGAGACCCCGTCCAGAAACACTTTATCAATGACTTCTTGATCGGACATCTCGACGATATCGTCAAAAGCAAAGCGCTTAGATGCGTACAGAAGTTCTTTCAGTCCGTTGATGTCAACACCTCTGCCATCGTCTGCAACTGTGATGAGGTAGCCACCATCTTGGCTATCGACAGAAACGGTGATGTTTCCATGCTCTGGTTTGCCATTTCTAAAACGATCAGATGGAAACTCGATGCCGTGCTCGATGGCATTTGTGACCAGCTCCACAAATCCGTTGATGAGATCTTTGTAGCGTTCTTCGTCGAACAAAAGATTCTGCCCGATGTAACGGATTGGGTTCATCTTTTTATTGAGTCTTTTTGCGATGTCCTTTGAGTATTTGTCGTATCGATTGATCAAATCCATCAAATTGATAAATCGTATGCGATTGATTCTATTGAGGGCCTTACTCTTTTGACTCGATTCAGGGAGCTCGTTTATGAGGCTTTTTACCTCGGCGAGCGCTTCATGGTCAATCGTTAGATATCTTACATCCAGATGCTCTTCATTGATGTATTGTGACAACACTTTTTGGTCTTCATCAAACAGCTTTCGTATCCCCAATCCTTCGAGCTTCGTTTTAAACTGAGCCAATGTGAGATCGCCGTCCATGTGGTCGATGCCATCTTCCATATGCTGAAGATTGCTTTGTGTATT
>CAYLNI010000092.1:0-4409 GCA_964384705.1 uncultured Fusibacter sp. | reverse complement strand
TGCAGCCTATGTCTTATGAGCTTTTTGATCGTGTGCATTTCATCCGAGAACATAAAAAACTGTTCAAGCTCATCCACGACGAATTTGTTGAATTGTTGCTTCAATTCGATGTAATCCTTTTGGTGATTCAACACCTCGATCGCCATAGAAAGTGCATCCAATTTGGATTCAGTTTCCGAGATGAGCAAGTTTTCCTTTGTATGGTCTAAAACGTAAATATAAAGATGCTTCGATGTTTCAGGAAAAAAATATTTTAATTCGAGAAATTTTTCGTTGTAACGTACTTCTTTGGGTAATATATTAAGGATTCGATTTTTTTCTTCCGTATCAAATGTCGTAAATAACTGTTCAAGCAAATTAGATATATCATGCGATAGGCCTTCGTCTCTGCTAAAAAGCAAATCGGTGACCTTTTTATTTTGTACTTGCGTCATAAATAGTTCATCTGTCACAGCGTTGAATGGCGTTTCAATCAGTAGCTGCATATTGACAATCAAGACCCCTTCAACAATCCCTTTAAGGATAGGGTCAGCGTCTCCGATTAGGTGCATCGCTTCTAGTTCCTCCAGCGTATCAAATTGCTCAATGGTAAAGTCGCTTTTTCCTAAACTCATATAGCGACCGATACTATAAGCGACGATTGCTGTTATGATTAGTGCCGATATAACGAAAACAATATTAAACATAGCATCCCTCCCTTATCTATTTTAACATAGGTTTTACATAATTGTTTTTTAAAATCAAGCAATTATCATATATAATGAAAACATGACGAATCGAAAGAAGGTATGTATGAAAGGCACAGTCGTAAACATTTGGTTAAACACAATTGGAAGCCTATACGGTGAAAAAACAAAGAACGACATTCTCACAAAGGAAGGCTGGAATCCCAGCAAATTGATAACACCTCTTGAGGAGATCGAAGATGCGAAGATCTTCAGCCTTATGAGCGCATTTGCAAAGCATTCAGGTTTAAGAACCGAGGAGCTCTGGAAGAAGCTCGGTCAAAACAACGTGTCTTCATTTTATAAATGGTTTCCTTCATATTTTGACAAATCCACAGCCATGGGCTTTTTACTACTCATGGATAAAATTCATGCACAGCTTACAAAAATCATACCTGGTGCCAAACCACCACGTCTGATCCCAGAAGAAATCGATGCGAAAAACATGATCATCACCTACAAGTCCAAGCGCGGTCTTCAAGAGTACCTGATGGGTCTAATAGAAGGTGTTGGCGTCCATTTTGGCGAAAAAATCGATGCGAAGATCATCGATAAAAAGATTGAAAGTGATGGTACACACGTCGTTAAAATACACCTGACGTTTGAAAAAACGCCAAAGCAGATTATGACATATCGCCTTTCTAAGCTTTTTTCTGTAGGCTTCATAAAAAATACCACACTTAAAATCATCCTGTTGCCTACGCTATTATCCGCACTTTTGATTATGGCGCTCAACGGCTTTGAAAATTTACCACTCCTCATCGTCACACCTTTAGTCGTACTTTTATCTGGCTTCCTGATCGGCACAACTGTGAACAAACCACTTAAGAATTTAAATGAAGAGCTGGAAAAAATTCAGAAGCTCAATCTATCAGATGATTTAAGCGTCCGCACAGGCGATGATCTTGAATCCACTTATACAGCTTTGACACATGCCAAAGAGACTTTAAGAGAAGAGTTTACGTACTTAAAGGGCGGCATGGATGATCTATACTCTTTCACTGGGAAGTTCTCGCTCGTCGCTTCAAACATGAGTGAAGTTTCTGATCTCATCTCTAAATCCGTTCAAGAAGTTGCAGAAGGTGCGATTCATCAGGCCACTGAAACAGAAGGCTCTGTCAGCATACTCGCAGACAACATCGATATTTTGAACACCATCAGCCGAAAAGAGCTCGAAGGCAAGGAAAGCCTAGAAGCGGCAGTCAAGCAAATCGAAGTATCCTTTGAAGACCTTGAATCTGTCTCTATCAAGCTCAATGGCGTCAAAGACAAATTTGCACAAGTCAACACACAAGGTACAGAGCTTAGTGCAAAAGTTAAGGACATCATCACCATCGTCAGCACTGTTGAAAGCATCGCCGAACAAACCAATCTCCTTGCACTGAATGCTTCTATCGAAGCAGCGCGTGCAGGTGAAATGGGCAGAGGCTTTAGCGTTGTCGCAGAAGAAATTCGAAAGCTCGCCGAGGACTCGAAACAAGCCGTCAATACCATCAACAGCAGCTTGAAGCTCTTCACACAAGGCGTTAATAGCATGGTTGAACAGGTCAACGATCAGTTCATCGAGCTGGAAAACGGCACAAAGACGATGGCAAATGTCACCGACGAAAGCAAGCACGCCTCTACACGCATCAAGACTGTTTCTGGTTCTATCTCAGAAATATCGAAGCAGCTCTCAGATGAAACGGCAAAAATAAACAAAGTCTTCGAAAACATGCACACCCTCGCTGCGATCGCTCAGGAAAACTCTGCTACATCTCAAGAGATGAGTGCAAACGTAACTAACTTCTCCTCTGAGATCGTCTCGTTGTTCGACAACATCAGTGAACTCGAGAAAGTCGTCTTGTTCCTCAAGGACGAGATGAAGCGTTATAAGATCTAATTATGGTTGTCCATTAAAAAAGAACGATAGCGAAACGCGATGTGCGGATTCGTTATCGTTCTTTTTTTGCACTATTCTTTTTACACTATTCTTGTGTTACTTACTCGTAACTCGCTAACTCGATGGATTCAATTAAAACGGTTTCTTCAAGCTCCAAAGTATATTGATCATGCTTAATCGAATAGATTTTATCTACAATATCCATACCTTCGAACACTTGACCAAATATTGTATAGCCCATATCAATACTCGGAAGCCCACCATATCTTTCATAATTGTCAACTATAGCTTCTGGATATTGCTCTGTCAATGCTCGCATCACATCCAAGTAATCTTTTTCAATTCCACCTGATGTGATGATATAGAAGCTGCTAGAGGGTTCAGTTTCCATATACATGGATAAACCTACAGCACCTGGATAATGCCTTATGTCAGGATCTGTTTCAACGATGTATCCTTCATCAAAAAGAGTTTTATAATATGCATTATCCCTCTCTTTGATCGACTTAATCAGATTTGCTTGAAAGCTTTTTTCAAGTGGCGTATTAACATGCTCATTGTCTTCGATTACTTGCTTAATTGCTCTAACTGTTTCAGGCGCATCTTTGGGTAACAATTTTATCTTTATGTCGCCAACGCTTGTATGAACAATCATAATTTCATCACCAACCTCAGGTAAATTCATCTGAGCAGGCAACACGGCACTTTCCTTATCACTACATGCAGAAACTGTAAATAGTGCAATCATCATAAGAACTAAAGCTGTTAAAAAGTATCTGACTTTCATGTATAATTCCTCACTCTTAATTAGACATATTCACGACGCACCATAAACTTCCTTATAAATAGCCTCAACGTCCATCACGTCCTTTTGAACATCCACAAGCTTGACTTTTGACTTTTGGAACAATCCAATCACTTCATCTAGCTGCTCGTTGTTGCTCAGTTCAATTCTAAGTGCGTCCTCGGCGATTAATTTTATCTTTTCCTCATTTACACATGTCAGTGCAAGTTCTTTTGCCTTTGCTTGATCTGAAACCTGAAAAATATAGCTGAACTGTTCATTCAGTGCGCTAGGAGGTTCAATCATCCTACCTTCGTTGATGCAGATAATACGATCCGCGAGCTTCTCAACTTCACCAAGTTGATGCGAAGAGAACAGGATTGCGATGTCTTCAGTTGTCATCAAGTGTTCAAGTGTACTTCTGAGGTGGATAATCCCCGTAGGGTCAAGGCCATTGCTTGGTTCATCCAAAATCAGAAATTTAGGCTTGCTCATGATGGCGATTCCAAGTGCAAGTCTTTGCTTCATCCCCATGGAATAACCAGACGCTTTGCGGTCTAAAGCATCTTTAAGTTCAGTAAACGCATAAATCTCCTCGACGCGCGCTTTCGAAATTTTTCTAAGTCCAGCAATCAGCTTGATATTCTCCCGTCCCGTCATATCCATATATAGCCCCGGACTTTCTATGAGTGCAGCCTGAGAACCCAGAGCTTTTTCTCTCTCTTTAAATAAGTCATAGCCATTCACTTTTATGGACCCACTATCTGGGTAGATGAGGTTGCAGATACACTTCATCGTCGTTGATTTTCCAGCACCGTTTGGACCAATAAATCCAACGATTTCATGTGGCTTTACATTAAAAGTGACATCCCTTAATACGTGTTTTTTTCCAAAGGATTTATTTAAACCAGTTACTTCTAAGACGTATTCGCTCATTTTGTTTTCCTCCCATTCATTAACGCAGCCATTGGCTGCTTATTAAGTATATTATTGATAATTATTAAACTCTTTCATGCCC
>CAYLNI010000091.1:11257-11755 GCA_964384705.1 uncultured Fusibacter sp. | reverse complement strand
AATGTCCTCGCCGAGAGTCACTTCTGATGCGCCATCTAAAATATAAACCAGTGCATCTCCCGATGAAGCGTGTGAGCTGATTTCCTCATTTTTGTCAAAAGCGAAAAGCGTCATATTCATATGCTTATTTTGAGCTAAGGTGCGGCTTACGACTTGACCTTCTTGGTACATAACCAGTGTATCCATTGCAAGTGGTGTTGAAAATTCAATGTTCTTAATAAATTGCTTTTGAAATTGTGTCTTTAATAAATTGTTCCATGTTGCCTCCTAGTTGCTTTATTGTAATCACAGTATATCTCATATCATACCCCGTTTCAGTCACCTATGTTACATTTTCTTAATGTCAGAATAGTGTGAATTATTTCATTTTTGTTAGACTAACTAAATAATTTATGCTAAGATAATTCTAGAAATAGAAGTTAATTCAGCAAATGCGGGTGTAGCTTAGTGGCAGAGTTCTGGCTTCCCAAGCCAGCTGTGTGGGTTCGATTCCCATCA
>CAYLNI010000091.1:6324-11209 GCA_964384705.1 uncultured Fusibacter sp. | reverse complement strand
GGAGGCGTTTTGGCCTCCATTTCCAATTAAAGAGGGTGCCATGAAGAAAATAGCCGTACTATTTATTACAGCCGCTGCCACCTTAGCATTGTTTTATGCGATGAAAATGCCTGATCCATTCAATCCGGAGCAATATGATGTTGGGAACGTCATGACAGACATCGAGAAATTAGCATCTTCCGAATTTGAAGGTAGACAAACAGGTACACCTGGCAACAGACTTGCCATGGACTACGTAAAATCGAAATTTGAGCAGATTGGCCTCGAACCTATCGAGCAGCCTTTTATTGCACAAATTCCGTTTTTTGATGCGTCGTCCATTTTCACTTTTTTGGATGAAGAAGGAAAGGCAGTTCATTTCAACCGACATGAAGATTTCAAATTTATATCGTGGGGACCTGGAGGGAACATAGATTATACAGGTGATCTCGTCTTTGCTGACGATAATGTGTATAAGATGCCACTTGAAACATTAAAGGGGAAAGTCGTCGTTACGCATGCGCATCCATTAATTGGAGATAGTTTACAGACTATCATCGATGCTGGAGCTGTTGGTATTCTTTATTATGGTGAAAATCCAGATATGCGTTTAGAAAAACCGTACATCGAAAAGTTGAGTTTAGAGATGGGCTCAAAGACGGGGAACACAATTGGTATCGGATATATCACTAGAGAATTATACTTAAAACTTAGAAATGTTGCGCGGTTGGACAAGATCGAACCCGCTTCTGCAGTGCCTGCAGGAACAATATATGGCTATGTTCATGGTGCGCGTATAGAACAAAAAATGACGTTTCAAACAGTCAAAACTGCGAATATACTTGCTAAAATCGAAGGTAAATCCAAAGATCATACGGTGATTATAACCGCGCATCTAGATCACGTCGGCACATATGGTGGAACTAGTTTTTTCCCTGGAGCATTAGACAACGCCTCAGGTGTTGCTGCGTTGATTGAGGTTGCCAAAACGATGAAAGCGCAATACCATACCGTTCAACCTGATAAGACAGTGATATTTGCCGCACTTAATGCTGGAGAATCCGATCATCAGGGTATTGGTGCACTAATCGAAGAATTAGGTACGACAAAAGAGAACGTACAAGTTATTGCACTAGATCGCTTAGGCGGTTCGGATGGTTCTATGGTGCAATTATCAAGTTCTGGAGATAATGCATCAATTCCATTGTCAAAAATTGCTTTAGTAGCCCAAGATATAAAAATTCCATTTGAAACACTCAGAAATTCAATCGCCATTAATGAGAGATATGAAGCGGCAGATATACCTGCTATTACTATTTCACATGGCGTCGGTGTCCATCATCAAATGACGGATACTATAGACGGCATCTCCCAAGACGTTCTATCCTCAGATCTTAAATTGATCCTTCAATATGTGGAAGCCACTTTGTATTCTCAAAATCCATGGCAAGTACTATCAGATGATGCTTTTATTTTGTTGGCAATACTAGCAGTTTATTTGTTTGTACTTTATGCGCTTGAACAATATAAAGAACACTCTCCAAGACTCAAGGGTCTTTATCTCAGCGCCCCAGTCCAAATAGCACAAAAGTTGGGGACATTGCTTACGCCAATTACTATTTTGATTTTGTTGGTCGTAATCACAAAGTTACCTAGAAATATGGATGTTAGCGTAGTGGGTGGTGCTTTAGACACTAACTTTTCTCCTTATTTGACCTTTAAGCATACTTTCGATTTCATTGGGATGTTACTCAGTGAAGGTATCGGCAACTTAGAGTTTGTCAAAGGTGCATTCTTTAAAAGCACATTGTTATTTGTTTCAGCATCAGTGATTGCACTCGTTTTCGGCATACTAAAAGGTTTATTCGATGCCTATTCAGATAAAGAAAATTCTGAACTGCGCAGTTTTATGAGCATAACAGCCTTGTCTGTACCTGATATCATGTGGATTCTACTTGCGAACTATTTGATTGTTCTCATTAACAAAGTAGTTGATTTTGGAGCGTTACGCGCCTTCATTTTCCCTTTGATTACATTGTCCATCATGCCTATGATTTACGTCAGTCGTATGTCATATCTCGCGTTTAGTAGAGAGCGTATCAAACCCTATTTTATTGCTTTAAAATCTAGAGGTATCAGTAAATTTCGAATTTTTACAGGTCATTTGATCTTACCTGTACTTGAAAATGCACTTACTGCTATGACTGGTCTCGCATCGGTTATGATATCAAATTTGATTATTGTCGAGTATCTTTTTGATTATAAAGGCCTTGCAAACTTTGTGCTTATCGCAGATAAATCTAAGGATGAAGTCACATTTATCAGTTTGATTGCAGCCATAAGTATCCTTTATATTCTTTTCACGGGACTTTTAAAAGGCTTATTGTTATTGACCTCAGCGAGAAGAAAAGGAGGTGCTAAGCGTGTCTAAGAAATTTCAATTTTTCTTTGGGTTGATTGTATTACTCTTGATCGGTTGTATGATTCTGTTTCCAAACCTTTTCACATCAGCCAATCCTTATGCAACTGAAGGGATGCGATCTTACGTCGATGATGAGGGCGTATTCAATTTGGAAAAAGCACCTTTTAAGCCTCAGTGGTCAATACCACTCGGTACGGATGAACTTGGCCGTCATGTTTGGGCACTCATTGTTTATGGCACAAAACTGACTATGCTTTTAGCATTTTTCATCGTGATCGCGCGGTTTTTATTGGCGATACCGTTTGGTTTTCTGGCTGGTTTTGGGAGTTTGACAGCACATGGCATCATCGATAAGCTCTCAAGATTTTTTGGGACGATTCCTACTTTACTTCTATGTATTATATTGCTTAAGATGGACTATTTTATAGGCTTAGAAAAAGCGTACTCCATTTTAGCGTTTGTTCTATTGTTGGGATTTGTCGGCTTTGGTAAACTCGGTATCGTCATAGAAGAACGCGTAGCGAGCATAAATCGTGAACCCTTTGTAACGGGTGATATCGCAATTGGCAAAAATAAGTTGCAGATCGCTACGACAACCGTTTTTAAACACCTTTACCCAGAGCTCATCGTCATGTTTTTCCTCGAATTTGCCCGTGCCTTGACTTTATTGCTACAACTTGGCTTGTTTGCAGTCTTTGTTGGCAATGTAAGGTTTATTGAAGACACAATGGGTGGCATGATAAAAACCATCGATATATCATATGAACCTGAGTGGGCAAGTATGCTTGGGGCTGCTCGAAACAACATCCGAGTTGCACCATGGATTGTGTTTTTTCCTGCTTTAGCGTTCTTTATCAGCGTTTTGGGACTAAATGCTTTTGGTGAAGGATTGAGATGGGTATTGAGTGGCGAACTTAAGCTGGGGAAAATGGGAAAAAAACTCAAAGCAGGACTCGCGATTCTCGTTCTCACATTAATCATTTTTCAAGGTTATGGCTACTACGAGAGAAATCTCAGTTTTAAAATTGACGCCATCGATTTATCAGTCATCGGGCTAGAAGATTCACCAACAGTCATCGGCAATGAAAATGCCTCAAAAGTCGCTGAATTTTTAGCACAATCATTGAAACAAAGAGGTTTCAAACCTTTATCTGGCAATGCGTATGTACAGGGTTACGCAGTAGAACCTGGGTTTTATACCACATCTCAAAGCTTAATGTTATCGCTTTCAAGTGATCCCTCGGATCAAAAAGAATTAACGGACGCTGTCAGATGGATTGCTCATGGTAATTTCGATGTGAAAGCCGATGTGATTGACCTATCTTATGCAGATTTGTATAATGTACAAGCTATTGTTTTAGACCAACCGGCAATTATGCTTTTAGATGCACAGTTTTATACTGAACAAGCGGTTATCCAAATCAGTGAGAGACTCTCTAAAGTCGAAAATGTACAAGGTATCATTTGGAAACAGAATCTCGATGTAATCAGAGATCAAAGAATGAGCCAACTTTCATTGGCTGTGCCAGTGCTCTATATTGATAGAAATATTCTTGCGTCCTCTTTGCCATCAAAAACAGATCAATTAGACGATTGTGAGCATATACCGACATATCTAAAAGTTGAAGAATCGAAACTTGATATTCTGATGCATATCAAGCAGACATATGCACAAACGGGTACTGAAGGTAAGAACGTCTATGCCATACTGCCTGGAACCAGTGAGTCGATGGGTGAAGAAGCGATCATATATGGCTTTTCATATAATTCTCAAACACGTGAATCCTTAGAGGATCTACTCTCATTACAAATGGCAATCATAGACGATATCACACAGAGTGCGCCAAATCGAAAGCGTACGATTATCGTGGCATTTTTTGACGGCACATTGAGTGATACCTTTAACGGAATGAGGGATTATGCAAGCAAATCTCTATATTCTCAAAAGGATGTCCTGCTTTATGTTGACTTTACGAGAATACAAGGCTTAAAAGAAGGCAAGGTCGTCTTTGATCAAGAACAGTCACCGATAACGAGGTATTATGCTTACACGTTTTCAGTGCAATTGAAAGAGAAACTGGATAAAAAGCAAATTGCATATGATGCCATTGCCAATCCAACTGAACTTGATCGTCTGTTATTCTTTGAAAAGAGTTTTCCAACTATGATTGTCGGATTTAAAGAGAATTTGGGAGATCCAAAGGACTCAGTTTCAATGAAAGAGTTAGGATCTATCTTGACTACTTTGATAAAAAATAATAGCTATTGAGGCGTCTATGTTAAAAATTGAAAACCTACATGTTAGCTTCGGAAAAACCGAGGTTGTAAGAGGCATATCGTTTAAAGTGAATAAAGGGGAAATCATTAGCATACTTGGTGAATCAGGGTCAGGCAAAAGTGTAACAGCGATGTCTATTCTAAAGCTTTACGATCCAAAAGTTGCTTCAATTACGGCAGATGAAATGCTGTTTTCTAGTCATGATC